>JACQXR010000084.1 GCA_016208585.1 candidate division TA06 bacterium
AACCTGCTTGAAGTCGTTTGTGGATTGGTGATGCCTGGCCAACAAATTATATATTTGGAAAAATGTGCCGTCAGAACAGCCTCCGGAATTAGCGGTTTCCAAAGCTCTATTCAAGATGTTCCCGCCCTCTTCTTGCTTCCCCTGCAGGCCCAGCGCCCAGCCTTTATAGGCCAGGTAAAGGCACTGCTGGTCAGCATTTTTTACGGTCTTCGCTCCTTCTTCCAAGGCTTCCAGCGCCGGAACATAATCGCCCTTATTGGCGTATAGCTTGGCCAGTGTTTGATAATATTCCCATTCGCCGGACAGTGATCCAGCCAGTCTTTCCCACAACTCTATGGCCGGGGCCCACCGGCTTACCCGCTGGTAAAGGGCTGCCAATTGCCTGGTCAACTGAATTTGTTCTTTTATTTCCAGTTGGCCGGAATCAACCAGCTGGCGCCCGGCATAAAGCATCTTTTCCAGATCATTGTTCTGCCTGGCCCGGTCAAACAAGCTTTTGCGTTCATTCAGCCACAAAAGTTTATCCTGCCTGCACGCCGCAGGAGTGAGCGGTGCCGAAGGGTCCCGGAACGCCCATCGGGCCATGGATGAATATTCACATTTTACATCGGAAACTGTCTGCGTTTTTATCCCGTCTTTTGCGGCGCTATCAATCTGCTTAAGAATAAAAGCCAGCAAAATATCCCCGTCTATCCGGCCGCTTTCGTCAAGCCAATACTCCTGATCGGCAATTGCCGCCCTCTCTGTGTTTAGAGACACTGACCCGTCTGCCAGGCAAATCTTCTTCAATGTCTCCCAGTCATTAGGGTCAAGGTTTTTCCAGTGTCGGCCAATGTCGGCGGCGATTTTATCCGGAATGGTCTGATCGGCAAATAATTTCTGCCAGTCGATCTGCCAATGGCCGTGCCTTTGCCCAATGATGGCGTTATCCTGGCATTGTTCCAGATATAACCTGGCATAAGCTATATTACTGCCGGCTTTTTGCCATAGCCAATCGGATAGATTATCTAGTTCCCATGTTCTTATCCCCGCAAAATAACTGGCCAGCACCGGGGAATATTCCTGCTTTTGGAATTTTACCAGAGCCACCGTCGTATCCGTTTTGGCCCGCGCTTGATTAGACGGGTTAAGCGCCGCTATGGATGGGCCCTTCCGGTTTTTCAGCCAGCCCAGGGTTTTTCCGTCCGTTAGGTCATCAACCAGCAAAATGGCATCTGCAGGGATGTCTGGCAATATTTCTCTTACTCTCCCCGCTCCGGCATTGACATAGGCGGCGGAATAACCGGCTATCTGTGTGATAAAGTTCAATTCCTTCAAAAAAACCGTCTTACCTTTTCCTGGTCCGGCGGTAACATTTAGCAGACCGGTTTTTTTCAGACGCAAATGCTCCACGGCTTTGGCCAGGGCCCGGCTTTGACCGGAAAAACGAAAATCATCCGGCCTTTCCGAAGAATAGCCATAACCGGACTGACCCAATGCCTGTGTCAGTTGCAGAGCGGAATGATATCTTTCCTGGGGCCAAAAGTTCAGAGTCCTTATCCCGATCTCGGATTGCTTATCATCCAATGTTTCCCTGAGCCTCAAGCTCCAGGACTGATTTTCCTCCAGCCGGTCTTTGGCTGCCGGGAGCTGCCCGGTCATCATCTGAAAAAGAAGCAGGCCCAGGCTGTAGACATCGGAACTTTGCGTCGGCCCGGTATTCCCGCTTAAGACCTCGGGGGCCGCATATTCCGCCGTGCCGGAGAAACCGGAACTGGGAGCATCGCCGGTTTTTCCGGATAGTCCCAGGTCTATCAATTTTATCCTTCCTTCCAGGTCTATCAGAATGTTTTCCGGTTTTATGTCTCCGTGGATATATTCCCGCCCGTGGAGATAGGCTACGATGCCGGTCAATTTGATCCAGATCTCCCAAAGCTCTTTTTTACCTGGCTGGTTCTGCCGGACATAGCGGTCCAGAGTGACCCCGGGAAAATATTCAAAAGCGGCCAGGGCCTGCCCCGCCTGCCGGTAAAAATCGTAAGCTTTAAGCAGGCCGGGATGATTCAGCCGGTAAAGCCGGATGAATTCCCGTTTCAGATCATGTCCCGAGTTTTGGGCGGATGACTTTAACACAACAGACTGGCCGGTCAGCCTGTCTTGGGCCAGGTATACTTCGGCCTCGCCGCCCTGCCCCAGTTTTTTGAGGACATGGTAACGCCAGTGCCGATCGGTTTTATTTTTTATTGCTTGGCTCATTGCCTGAAGTATACCCTCTAAGCTCTCCAAATTCAAGGATAAATTGAAGGTTACTGCCCATAAAAACAAAACAAGACTCCGGATTGCTCCGGAGTCTTTGGCGTTTTGATCTCCTTGATCCGTTCGCTGACCGACACCAGCACCTATTACTAATGGGAGTGAATATTAGTAGACATTCCTATTTCTTTCCCATCCAATATATTTAGCGGATTTCGCAGCTTGCCCCGATGTAGCGGGGTGTTTTGGTGGGGGAAAAGTCTACTATTGGTTCGGCTTACTTCGGCAAGCTCAGTACAAGTCACTCACCACAAGTATACGCTCTGAGTAATAAAACAGCCCAGGCCTTATTAATCCGACGAAGTAGTTATAAAACGTAGTCGGAAGGCCTGGGCTATTTATTAACAGTAGACAACTATTCCTTCCCCCCGGCCGCCTCCTTGATCAGGTTGGAGGCGATCACCGTCCGCTGGATCTGGTTGGTGCCCTCGTAGATCTGGGTGATCTTGGCGTCGCGCATCATCTTTTCCACCGGGTATTCCTTCATATAGCCGTAGCCGCCCAGCACCTGAACCGCGTTGGTGGTCACTTCCATGGCCACGTCGGAGGCGAAACACTTGCACATGGCGCTTTCCTTGGCGAACTTCTTTTCGCCGGAGTCGATCATCTTGGCCGTGGCGTAAACCAGCGACCGGGCGGCCTCCAGCTTCATGGCCATGTCGGCCAGCATGAACTGTACCCCCTGGAAGGCCGAGATCGGCTTGCCGAACTGCACCCGTTCCCGGGAGTACTTCACCGCTTCGTCCAAAGCCCCCTGGGCGATCCCCAGGGCTTGGGCGGCCACGCCGGGCCGGGTCCGATCCAAGGTTCCCATGGCTACCAGGAAACCCATGCCTTCCTTGCCCAGGATCTGGCTCTTGTGGACGCGACAGTTGTCGAACACCAGTTCGCGGGTAACCGAGGCCCGGATGCCCATCTTGTTCTCCTTCTTGCCGAAACTGAAACCGGGCGTCCCCTTTTCCACTATGAAGGCGGTGGCTCCGCGGCTGCCCTTGGATTTGTCGGTCAGGGCCACTACCGTGTAAACCTCGGCCTCTCCGCCATTGGTGATCCACTGCTTGGTGCCGTTCAAAACGAAATGGTCGTCGTCTTTGACTGCGGTAGTCTGGATCCCGCCGGCATCCGACCCGGCGTTGGCCTCGGTCAGGCCAAAGGCCGCCAGTTTCTTGCCGCTGGCGATGTCGGGCAGATATTTCTTTTTCTGTTCCTCGGCGCCGAACAGGATGATGGGGAAGGTTCCCAGCCCGGTGGCGGCAAAGGACAGGGAGATTCCGCCGCAATAGCGGGACAGCTCTTCGGTGGCGATCGCCATCTCCATCACCCCGCCGCCCAGGCCCCCGTAGGCTTCCGGGATATAGACCCCGCAGATATCGGCTTCGGCCAGCAGCTTGATTATGTCCCAGGGAAACTCACCGGTTTCGTCGTAATGCTCGCGCACGGGCTTGATCTTCTCCACCCCTATCTTGTGGCAGAGGTCCTTGATCATCATCTGTTCTTCGGTCAGGTAATAATTCATCATGATGCTTCTGGCTGTCCTTTTGATTTATTTGTGAAAGACAAAATGTTTATCCGATTTCGGTCTTGAGTTTTTCCAGGGTCTGCTGGGCCGCCAGTTGTTCGGCCTCCTTTTTGGTGCCGGCCCGGGCCAGCCCGTAGCGTTTACGGGCTATCTTCAACTCCACCTCAAAAGTGCGGTGATGCTCGGGGCCGGCGTCCGCCTTCACATTATAACGGACGCTGCGGGCATCCCGCCGGGACTGCATGTATTCCTGGAGCAGGCCCTTGAAATTCTTGTAGGCCTCGTGACTGGAAAGGTGGGTGATCTGCCAGAATAGGGTTTTTTGCAGGAATATCCTGACCGCTTTAAGCCCGGAGTCGAGATAATACGCCGCGATCAGCGATTCCATAGCGTCGCAGAGTATGGAGTCCTTGTACCGTCCTCCGGAGGCCACTTCCTCTCGCGACATCTCCAGCAATTCGCCTACTCCCAGCTCTTTGGCCAGCTTGGCCAGGATTTTCTTGCTGACCACTAAGGATCGGACCTCGGTCAGCTGGCCCTCGTCGTCCTTGGGCCTGGTAATATAAAGATATTCGCAGACCAAGAGCCCCAGCACCGAATCGCCCAGCAGCTCCAGCCGTTCGTTGGAGTCGATGTGGCGCCCGGCGACCGACCGGTGTTTAAGGGCCTGCAAAAAGTACTGCCGGTTCTTGATCTTCCATCCCAACCGCTCCCTGATCTTGCCCAGGGCTTGCTGGCGTTCCGGCAGTAGCGCTTTCTGTCCCGGTCTGAAAAATATTTTTTTTAACAAATGGCTTACCGGATAAGATTTACTGGGTTGAAATTGGGACTTTTGGCGTCATATCATACATACTGCGATGCTTCACTTTACATCAGCGACACATTATACATGACCTTATGATATATATTGCTTAAAAGCCAGGGAAACGTTGTGTCCTCCGAATCCGAATGAATTAGATATTGCAGCCCTTACTTTGGACCGACGGGCCTTATTGGGCACATAATCCAGATCGCATTCCGGATCGGGAGTGGTATAGTTGATGGTGGGATGGATGACGCCGTTCTTGATGGTCAGCACCGTGGCAATGGCCTCCACCCCTCCGGCCGCGCCCAACAAATGGCCGGTCATGGATTTGGTGGACGAAACGGCCAGTTTTTTGGCATGCTCCCCAAAAATCGTTTTGATGGCTGCGGTTTCATATTTATCATTCAGGTCGGTGGAAGTGCCGTGGGCGTTGATGTAATCCACCTCCTCCGGCTTCAGGTCGCCTGTCCGGAGGGCCATCTTTATGGCCCGGGCCGCTCCCTCGCCGCCCGGAGCCGGAGCCGTGATGTGGTGGGCGTCGGCCGTGGCGCCGTAGCCGCAAAGCTCGGCATAGATCTTGGCTCCCCGGGACCTGGCATGCTCCAGTTCTTCCAATATCAATATCCCGGCGCCCTCGCCCATCACAAAACCGTCGCGGTCCTTGTCAAAGGGCCTTGAGGCATGTTCCGGGTCGTCGTTGCGGAGGGAAAGGGCCCTCATGGCGCAGAAGCCTGCCAGGGCCAGTGGGGTTATCGGGGCTTCGGTTCCGCCGCAGATCATAGCCTCGCTGTCGCCGGACTGGATGTTGCAGAAGGCTTCGCCGATGGCATGGGATCCGGAAGCGCAGGCCGAGACGGTGGCAAAGTTCGGGCCCTTGGCCCCGAAGGCTATGGAAACGTACCCGGCCGCAATGTCGATGATCATCATGGGCACGAAGAACGGCGAGACCTTGTCCGGCCCGGCTTCCAGCAGTTTCTGGTGCTGGGCCTCCCATGTCTCGGTGCCCCCGATGCCGGAGGCGATGATCACTCCGGTCCGTTCGGCCAGCTCGCCTTCGATCTTAAGCCCGGAATCCTCGATAGCCATCTTGGCGGCCGCCATGGCGTAATGGGTATAGCGGTCCATCCGGCGCAGTTCCTTGCGGTCGATGAACTGGACCGGGTCAAAATTCTTGACCTCGCCGGCGATCCGGGCGCTATATTTGGAAACGTCGAACCGGGTGATGGTGCCTATCCCTCCCCGGCCCTCGGTCAGGCTTTTCCAAAATTCGTCCTGGTTATTTCCTACGGGGGAAATGACCCCCAATCCCGTGATGACCACCCTTCGCTTCATAATCTTTTTTACCTGCTATTATTTTTGTATGGAGAGGCGCCTGGTTCAAAAAGCGCCTCCCCGGTTTATGCTTTGGATATAGGTGATTTATTTGCCGGCCTTTTCCGCCAGCTTCTTTTCGATATATTCCACCGCCACGCCCACCTTGGTAAGCTTTTCGGCTTCGTCGTCCGGGATCTCCATCCCAAATTTTTCCTCCAGGGCCATCACCAGTTCCACGGTGTCCAATGAATCGGCGCCCAGATCCTCGATAAACGAGGCCTCCATGGTAACCTGCGAAGCGTCCACGCCCAACCGGTCAATGACGATCTTCTTGACATCATCTATTACTGCCATTTAATTCACCTCCTTTTCAAGTAGTTTGTTATATGTTGGTTGTATTTGATTTACTTAATTTCTTATCCTGCTGTCATAGTTGTCAGACTGAGTGTGGCATCCCGCCGCACAAGTTGAAGTATGCAGCGTACCACATTCTTCGGCTTGCCAAATTATATGTTTTTCTCAGAATGACAACTTTACCTGTCACCCTGAGACATGCACCGGGCCTTACAAATCAAAGGGTAAACATGCCATCTCTCAAACAGTCTGGCAAGAAAGAAATCTCGGGATGACATTTTTTAAGTCAGTTCGTGCCTTTTCGTGGGGAATCGAGTGGTCACATCACCAGCCCGCCGTCCACGTGTAGCACCTGGCCGGTGATATAGGTTGACTGTTCGGAAACTAAGAACAGCACCGCGTTGGCCACGTCGTCCACGCTGCCCATCCGGCCCAGCGGGATACCCTTCTTGTAGTTCTCCTTGACCTCGTCTGAAAGCTTGGCGGTCATGGCGGTTTCGATGAAGCCCGGGGCGATGGCGTTGCAGGTGATGTTGCGCGAGGCGAATTCCTTGGCGGTGGACTTGGTGAAGGCGATCAGCCCGCCCTTGCTGGCCGCGTAGTTGGACTGCCCGGCGTTGCCCATCACGCCGATGACCGAGGACATGTTGACGATCCGTCCGCAGCGCTGTTTCATCATTATCCGGGTAACGGCCTTGGTTAAAAGAAATGCCCCTTTAAGGTTGATGTCCAGCACCAGGTCCCAGTCCTTCTCGTCCATCCGCATCATCAGGTTGTCGCGGGTGACGCCGGCATTGTTCACTAAAATGTCCAATGTCGAAAATGTCTCTTGCGACTTTTTGACTAGTTCTGTTACCTCAGCAGCATCGGCCACGTTGCACTTAAGCGCTATGGCTTTCCGGCCCAGGGCCTCGATCTCCTTGGCGGTCTTCTCGGCCTCCTCCAGGTTGACGTCGCTGACCACGATGTTGGCCCCGGCCTGGGCCAGGGCCAAAGCTATTGCTTTTCCTATGCCCTGGGCCGAACCGGTAACGATGGCGGTTTTATCTGATAGTTGCATGATTGTTCAGATCTTCGTTTTATTGATTAGACAAGTAAGGGCACCTAATCTTTGCCGCGTTTTTTTAAAGTGCAGTCGGCCTCTATGACGGTTGTTGCGATTTGTCTCGCAAAAGGGGTTCAATCTGGGCCAACAAAGCGACCACATCGCTGGTTGCCGTCTTCCATACTTCATCCCAGTCCACCAAGTCGTAACCATGAATGAGATTATCACGCATCCCGGCAATGAGAGCCCAAGGAGTTTCCGGATGCTGTTGGCGGAACTCGGCGGAAAGACGTTTTACCGCTTCGCCCATCACTATCAACTGGTACAATACGGCGGATTGCGTCTTGAGATCATCGAGAAAAGCCGCTTTCCCCAATCCCTGCACAAAGCCGGCCGCCAAGCGAGCGGCTTCTGCGATATCCTGCAAGGTGGTTTCATCCCGATACATGCGCGGCCTTCCGCTGGGGGAAGAGGGTTTCCGCAGTGTTCAAGATTTCGTCGCGGAGCATCCAATTGCGACTGCGTTCAAGAGCGCGGGCGCTGATGAGATCTACATTGCGGCGCAAGATGGTCTGTAGCTCTTGCTGCATTTGGACATGGTCAAGCAAGCCCCAATCGGCTCCCGGGGAGAAAGCGACCAGTATGTCCACGTCGCTCTCGGGACCGAAGTCGTCGCGCAGGACAGAGCCGAATAGAGCCAGCTTGCTGATGAGCCAACGTTGGCAGAACTGGGCTATTTCAGCAACTGGAGCAGATGTAATAAAGTTATTCATGCTGCTGCAATTTTATCTTTTAACTGCATGGTTATTTTTGTCTATTCAATATTATTTTTTGCCTGTTTATCTTATGATGAAATTTATGGCGCTGGTGGTATTTTTGCCCAGCACAAATGTTACTTTATTTACAGCATATCCATTTTTTACGGCATAAACCGTAACACTGTCACAAACCTTGACATTGCCCAGATCGGTTCCCATAACATCCCGCATATTGAATACCGAATCAACCGGAATGTCACTTATAGTGAATGCGCCTTGTGCATCGGTGTAGGTATTGACGCGGGCGGTGGAACTATCCACAATGTTTATAAAAACCGGCTTTGTATAACAGAATGTGGAATCGTGCCGGGAAATTGTTAATTCAGAAACAAAATATCCCGATGCCAAAAATATGCTACCGTTATCCTTACCATCCCAAGTTACCAAATAAAACCCGGCCGCGCATGTTTGATTTATAAGAGTTCTAACTGCTTGGCCTTTTTGTTTTAGTGTAAGTGAAACCTGGCTGCTGCCTACCAGCGAATAACCGATAGTTGTGCTGCCACTAAACGGACAAGGGCTTGCGGCACTGAAGCCTTCATCAGGATATATCGGCGCTGGTCCCAGCCCAATCGGGCCAAAGTAGCTGACTGCCCCGTCAACATCAACCAAACATAACCTGTAATAATAGGTTTGCGTTGCAGATGCTGTTGTATCCGTATAGGTATAACTGATGACTGAAGAAGAGTTGCCGGCAGCAGGCAGGATGCCAATAACTACAAAATCCGTGTCGGCAACCAGGGATCTTTCAATTTCCCATCGCAATGTATTGACTTCAGATTCTGTGACCCAGTTCAGTTGGACGCCATTTACAACCCTGACAGCAGTAAAGCTCTCTACACTGCAGGGCGATGCTTTTGCGCTTTGTTTTGCGGCAACGGTAAAATAATATTTTATTTTTATGGCCGCGCTGTCAATGGGGTTACCGGAAGAGTCTTTTACAGTGCCCGTTATAATTGTGCTTGTGCCAGGCGCCAAAGGCGTTTCGGTTGGACCGCTGTCTTTACTGCAGCCGGGAAATAACAATACTGCCAATATACAGCTTATGCAGGTAAATTTAACCATACGCCTCCATTCTTCTCGCTTGATGTTTCAAACCTTTTTCAGTGCTTCCAGCGTCTCCGCCAGCGTCTTGCTATCCTCCACGTTCAGCACGTTGATCTCGGGCGCGATCCGCTTGATCAGCCCTTTCAGCACCCGGCCCGGGCCGCATTCCACCATGGTGGTCACGCCCAACGAGGCCATTTTTTTCACCGACTCGTCCCAGCGCACCGGCTTCTTCACCTGTTCTATCAGCAGTTCCTTGATGGTGTCCGGGCTGTGCACTGGTTCGGCCGAGACGTTGGCGATCACCGGACAGGCCGGTTCCTTGAAAACCACCTGGTTCAGGGCCCGCCGCATACCGTATTGGGCGATATCCATCAGTTCCGAGTGGAAGGCGCCAGACACCTCAAGCTGCACCGCCCGCTTGGCCCCCTTGGCCTTGGCCAGCTCCATAGCCTTCTCCACCGCCTTGACCTCGCCCGAGATCACTGTCTGCTCGGCCGAGTTGAAGTTGGCGGCCTCGACGATGCCCGCTTCCCGGGCCTCATAGCATAACTGCTCCACCACCTTGGGTTCCAGCCCCAGGATAGCCGCCATGGTGCCGGGCTGAATCTCGCCGGCGATGGACATCAATGACCCGCGGATCCGCACCAATCTGACGGCGTCCTCAAAGGCCAAAGCCCCGGCCGCCACTAAGGCCGAACACTCGCCCAGGCTGTGCCCGGCGGTGTAATCAAACTTGATGCCCTCTTTTTCAAGGAGCCTGAAAGCGGCTATGGAGTGTATCAAAATGGCCGGCTGGGCATTGTGGGTCATCCGCAATTCGCCGGGCGTGCTCTTGAAGCAGATCTTGGCGATGTCAAATTTCAGGGCCTGGTTGGCCTTTTCGTAAGCCTCCTTGGCCAGCGGATGGTTTTCGTAAAGGTCCTTACCCATGCCCACGTACTGGGCGCCCTGGCCGGGAAATATGAATGCTGTCTTGGACATGTTTACCTCTTTAAATTTATGGGACACTGATGAACACGGATTTTCTATTGTCTACGTTGAAAATAAATACACTTGGATTGCTTCTTCTGCCCAGCATAGATGCCACCTGGCAATGACCAGTAACCCTTTTCTGCCTTCAATTTATTTTGCTTTCTGATTTTGTTTTCTGACTTCAACAGTTACCAGCGTATCAGTGCCGCGCCCCAGGTGAACCCGGCGCCGAAAGCCACCAGCATTATCAGGTCGCCTTTCTTTATCTTTCCGTTCCGCACCGCTTCGTCCATGGCGATGGGTATGGAAGCCGCAGAAGTATTGCCGTATTTCTGGATGTTGATGTATATCTTTTCGTTCCCGGCCCCCAGCCGCTCGGCGATGGCTTTGATGATGCGGATATTGGCCTGGTGGGGAATTAAAAGATTCAGCTGTTCTTTGCCAATCCCGGCGCTTTCCAACGCCTTGGTCGAGGCATCCAGCATGTTCCTCACGGCATGGGGAAATACCTTGTTGCCGGCCATCTTCACACAGTGCATCTTCTCATCCACGGTTTTATGGCTGGCGGGATTCAGCGAGCCACCTCCGGGCATGAAAAGCAGGTCGCCCAGGTTGCCGTCGGCGCCCAGATAGGTGGAAAGTATCCCCCGGTCATCGTCCGCCATCCCCAGCACCGCCGCCCCGGCTCCGTCCCCAAACAACACGCAGGTGCCGCGGTCGGTCCAGTCGGTGATCTTGGTCAGTTCCTCCGCCCCGATTACCAGCACCTTGCGCTTGGGGTCGGCTACTATCAGCGAGCGGGCCAGTTCCAGGCCGTATATAAAACCGGTGCAGCCGGCCGAAAGATCAAAAGCCGCGGCATTCTTGGCTCCCAATGCGGCTTGCACTATGCAAGCGGTGGAGGGAAACATCATGTCCGGGGTGACCGTACCAATCAGGATGAAATCCAGCTCCTCGGGTTTTATTCCGGCAGATTCCAACGCCCTTTTGGCGGCTTCCAAAGACAGTTTGGAGGTCGGGGTTTTTTTGTCGGAGACATGCCGCTCCTTGATGCCGCTGCGCTGGGTGATCCACTCGTTAGTGGTCTCTACGATCTTTTCCAGATCGGCGTTGGTCAGTATTTTTTCAGGGACAAAAGATCCGGTTCCCAGTATGGCTATCCGTTTCATTTTTCAAATTCCTCTGTGTTAAGGGATTCCAACTGTTCTTGGATATGGCCGTTTACCCGGTGGGAAACGCAACGGCTGGCTACCAGCACTGCGTTTTTGATGGCCTTGGCGCTGGAACGCCCGTGACAGATAATGCAGACCCCGTTGACACCCAGCAATGGAGCCCCGCCGTATTCTTCGTAATCAAGATCCTGGGCGAATTTCTTCAAAGCCGGCTTTAATAATAAAGCCCCCAATTGGGCAAAGATACTGGTGTAAATATAACGTTTGATGGAGCCGTAGAACATTCGCACCACGCTCTCGGCGAATTTCAGGATGATGTTGCCGATGAACCCGTCGCAGACCACCACGTCGGCCGTGCCCTTCAGGATATCCTTGCCCTCGATGTTGCCGATGAAATTGAGCGTGCTGGCGGACAGAAGTTCGTGGGCCTTCAGGATGATCTCGCTGCCCTTGGATTTTTCCTCGCCCACCGACAACAGCCCCACCTTGGGATTGCTGCGGTCAAACACATATTGGGCGTAGGATGATCCCATCAGGGCGAACTGCAATAGATGGTGGGGCTTGCAGTCCAGGTTGGCCCCCACGTCTATCATGATGCAACCGCCGTGCTCGGTGGGCATGAAACTGGCGATGGCCGGCCGGGTCACGCCCTTTAGCCTTCCCAGCTCAAACAGTGCCGCCGCCATCACCGCCCCGGTGTTGCCGGTGGAAATGAAGGCCTGGGCTTTATTCTCTTTCTGCAGCCTTAAGCCCACCAGAATGGAGGAATCTCGTTTGCGCCGTAAAGCGTCGGTGGGCGACTCGTGCATCTCCACGGTCTGGGAGGCATGGACCACCTCCACCCCGTATTTTTTCAGGTCATCCTCTTCATACTTCTCTTCGCCAACCCCCTGGGCCAATTCGGTCTTGATGGCCACTTCATCGCCCACCAGCATCACCTTATAACGGCCCTTGGAAAGTTTGGCTGCCTGGATGGCGCCTTCGATGATGGGAGCCGGGCCGTGGTCACCGCCCATGGCATCAACCACCACGGTAACTGTCTCAGTACCTTTGGGTATCTGAGACAGTCCTGCTCCGTTGGTCAACTCCTGATTTTTAGCAGACCTTTTTTTATGGGATTTAGGGCCCATTTTTATAAAAGTAACGGTTTAAATTATAACTTATACTTCTTTAATGGCAACGATTTCCCGCCCACCGTAATAACCACAATTAGAGCAGGCCCGGTGCGGCAAACGAGGCTGATGGCAGTGGAAACAATTTACCAGATTCGGCTGTACCAACTTCCAGTTGGCCCGGCGCTTGTTGGTGCGGGAATTCGAGTGTCTTCTCTTCGGGACTGGCATTTTATATCTCCTTTGTTAAAATAAATGGCTGTGATCGCTATAACCGTTTTCTGGCGCTGTCAAGTATCTCCAAAACCACCTGGTCGTACTCCATCCCTTCGGCCTTGGCCTCGGCCGGCAGGTCGGAAAGATCTGTCATTCCCGGAGTGGTGTTTACCTCAAGAACATATACTGTGCCCGAACGGTCGACTATGGCGTCCACCCGGGACCAGCCATGACAACCCAGGGCCTGGTGAGCCTGAAGGGTGACCTGCTGAACCTTGGCGTAAATGCTTCCCGGCAGCCGGGCCGGGACATGAAACTCCGTCATGCCGCCAGTGTATTTGGCCTGATAATCGTAGAATTCGTTTTTAGGCATTAATTCCAGCACCGGCAAAGCCCTGGCCTTTACGCCGCAGCCTAAGATCCCCACTGTAACGTTCATTCCCTGAATGAAGCGCTCGGCCATCGCCTGCCCGTATTTTTTATGAACCTGAATAAATGATTTTACCGCCTGTTCCTGGTTTTTGGCAATGGAAACCCCCAATGAGGAACCTTCATCCACCGGTTTGATTACCAGCGGCAGTCCCAGTCCATCTACCGCTTCATGGGCCGCCGTTTTGGGATCCTGATGCGGTCCGGCCCAGCAGTATTCCGGGGTGGGTATTTTTTGTCCGGTGAATATCTTCTTGGAAAAAATCTTGTTCATGGCCAGGGCCGAAGACAGTACCCCCGAACCGGTATACGGGATGTCCATCATCTCCAGCAGGCCCTGAACCGTGCCGTCCTCGCCATATTTCCCGTGTAGGATCACAAAAGCCGCATCGATTTTCTTGTGTCTCAACTCGGTTCCCAGATCCAGTCCGACATTTACAGCCACCGCTTGCAATTCCTGGCGCTTAAGCGCCTTCAGTACATTTTGGCCGGAACGCAATGAGACCTCACGTTCTCCCGACCTGCCTCCCATCAGAACGGCAATCCTCTTGCCGCTGAAATATTTTATGATCTGTCGGCTGTTCAAGCTTTGCCCTGTCCAGAAAAAATTTAAGTGTTGAACTTTGGCAAATTCGAAATTCTAATACCGAATCCGCCGCAGGCGGACTAAACAAATTCAAATTAATAAATTTCAAAAAATTTCAATTATTTGGAGATTCAGACATTGGATCATTTATCCGCCTTCGCAGAAGACCACGGGCTATGCCCGTGGATGAATGCGCATCAGGCAGGTAGATGCTACGGCGGATGTCGCTGATTACTCAAGGCGGATAACCCCGCCACTGGCGGGGTAACCTAGGGAAAGGAACCACGGGCTTTGCCCGTGGGGCTCCATATTTGCGGCATTTAGGTATTACTGAATTTGGGCTTTTTACCAAAGTTCAGTATATTATTACTCGGAGCATATATTAGTGGACATTCCCGATTCTATCAACCCAATATTATTTGCGTATTTCGGGTATTTTGGTGGAAAAAAGTCTACTATTGGTTCGGCTTACTTCGGCAAGCTCAGTACAAGTCACTCACCACAGAGCTTGCCCTGAATATGACCGATATTTAGGCCGGTGAAGGGTATCCGCTTTGAGTAGTATCTTCAGCGTTTTAACAGTTTGACCATGCCTCGGACGGCCTTGGTTAGGCCGACCAGCACTGCTTCGGCAATTATCGAATGCCCGATGTTAAGCTCGGTTATCTGGGGTATTTTTGTCACCGGCCTGACGTTTAAATAATTAAGCCCATGCCCGGCGTGAACCTCCAGTCCCAATCCTTCGGCCAACCGGGCGGCCTTGGCCAGCCGGTCAAGCTGAAAAGCCACCCTGCGGCTGTTCCCGGGCACCGCTTTCCAGGCCAGGGCATAGGCGTTGGTATTCAATTCCACCGCCCTGGCTCCCAGTTTTTCGGCCGTCCTTATCTGGACTTCATCCGGCTCGATGAACAGGGTTGATTTGATCCCGGCCTGGTTCAGCGTTTTGACCGCCACGGCCACCCGGCTTTTGGCTTTGATTAAATCCAGGCCGCCCTCGGTGGTTATTTCATCGGGATTTTCCGGGACCAGACAGACGGCATCAGGCTTTATCTTCAGGGCAGTGGCCATCATCGGGCCGGTAGCCGCCATCTCGATATTGAGATGAGTCTTCACAGTTTTAGACAGTCTCAATAAATCCCGGTCCTGAATATGCCTCCGGTCGGAACGCAGATGCACAGTGATGCCGGCTGCCCCGGCCTTTTCGGCCAGGCCGGCCGCGGCCACCGGATCAGGCAATATGGCCTGTCTGGCTTGCCTTAGGGTGGCCACATGGTCTATGTTGACGCCCAGGCGTACTTTTTTCAGTTTCAATTGGTATCCTCGACCCCTGATAAACCAGAACTATAAGGAATCCCTGAAAGACAGGAAAATATTTCTCGGTTTCCTGCCTGCCTGCCGTAGCCCCGGCGAAGGCAGGAATTCCTGATAAAAACTTATTGGTTATTATTTCCCTTAAGTAATTATCAAAGCTTTGCTTTACGGGTCAATCTTCGGGGCAACAATAAACCACGGACAGTAGCCTTGCAGATTTTTACTGCATCCGCTTAGACCGTGGTTTAAAATATTTAAGCCCGCCCGGTTACTTGACGATGATGGCCGCCGGTATTACCACGCAATAGCCCAGCACCAGCATTATCGGGGCCAGGTTCATGGTCAGCCAGCCATCCACCCCGCCCTTAAAAGGATGAACAAAGGGAAATCCGCCCCCGAAAACCGGGCTGGTCAGGAACAAAAAACCCAATACGATCAGAGCCAAAGCCGCCCCGAACAAAATATAATTCTTGCGGGTAAAACCCAAGGGAGTCTCTACCACTTGGACCTGTTTATCCGGGGTTGCCTTACTTTTGTTTTTTAATTCTTTTTTTGACATATTATTTCCTTACATCTAAATTTTAAGTATACTATTTTAATGGCCTTTTGTCAAGATGAAACCTAACAGATGAAACCTATCATTTTGAATCAAAAGCCGTAAACGGCCTAAGAGTTTATCCTTAAATAAGCTTTGGGTCAGCATAAACGAGCGAAAAGGCATGTGGTGAGCCTGTCGAACCATGCCAGACAAGGAACGCGAGTGAAGCGTATCCACAGCGATACGGTGAATGAGCGTGACGCAGTATGGCGAATGAGCGTGACGCAGTATGGCGGTTTTGCAGCCGTTTATGCCCAAATTGTTATTTGAGGATAAGCTCTAAGACAGGGAAACAGTATTGGCTCTTAACCCAGCCTTTCCTCCTACGTCAAGACTTCCACCTTCGCTTACGCGGGGCCTGCCCCGTTGACGTGAACGGGGGCGGACCACCGCCTATAGCCACCGCCGTTGGGCGGGGCAAACGGGGCAAGCAGGTTGGCGGATAAATAAGGGCTGGGTTAAGGATGCCCAGCGAAGGTCGTCGCGGCCATTCAGGGCCTTACCCGTGGTAAGCTTGCCTGCACGCCTGCCTATGCCGAAGCGGCTACGCGCAGGCTTGTCAAACCAGGTTCACTATTAGTTCGGCTTACTTCGGAAAGCTCAGTACAAGTTGCTCACCACAGAGCTTGCCCTGAATATGACCGATATTTAGGTCGGTGAAGGGTATCCGCTCCCATTAGTAAAGCCCCCGGAATCGTGCTATTTTACCAGCATCATCTTTTTGGTGCTGCTGTAGTCTCCGGCCTGGAGGCGGTAGAAATACACCCCCTGGACTGCCTGGGATGAATTCCAGCTCAGGCTGTGGGTCCCGGCCGGCTGGTGGCCCAGGTCAAACTTCTGCACCCTCTGGCCCAGCATGTTGTAGATCTCCAAAGTGGCCTGGCTGGCCTTAGGCAGCTGATAACTGAAGGTGATTTGCCCCTTGGCCGGGTTGGGATATGAGTTGCTGAGAGCGAAGGCCTCCGGTATCAGGCCGGCCTGGGGCTGGCCCTCCACTCCGGTGAGAACTTCTACGAACATGCTGCAAGTCATGGCGGCCGAGGCGGCCGGGATGGCCCGGACCGCCACCAGAGTGTGAGAGCCTCCGGTGGTGGGCGTGGCGCCGTTGAGGTAGGTGACCGGATAGTCCGTGCCGGAGCTGTCGAAACTAGCCTGGGTTAAGGATGTCCAAATATCGGCGGTATCCCCGCCGTTGGTCCCATACCACAGTTCTGACAGGTAGCCGGCCGTGGTATCATCTGTTTCCTCTAGGCAGACGCCATACGGGCGGTTACGGGATGTTCCGTTGGTGCTGTTGACATTAACGGTATTATTGGCAAAATAGGTTCCGCTGGTGTAGGTGGTGTCTATATGGTATATGGCCAGCCCTCCGGGAGAAGCAGAGGGGAGAAGCGAATCCCAACGGACGCTGCTGACGGGCCCCATTCCGAGTTCATGCCGGTTTTCCACCAGCCAGTACTGCTTGGTCGTGTCGGAACCCAGTCTGGCCAGCTTATAACTGCTGCCGCTGTCCGCAGCCATGATGCTGTTGACGGTGTATTGATTGTTGGTGGTGACCAGGGCCGGATGTGACCATCCCAAAAAACTGCGACACCAGACATCCAGGGCCACCGGGCGGGCATTGGTGGCGCCGTTGCCGCCCCAGGAACCGCCGGCCATCAATGACCACTTGCCTATCCCCTCGCCAGAGATGGAATCCACCCCCCCGGTGTCATAAAGATCCGGCAGGCCCAGGGCGTGGCCGAACTCGTGGCAGAAAACGCCGCAGCCGATCAGGTCCACATCGGCAACGCCGTTGGCATACAGGGTTTTTTCGGGCATGATGATGTACTTATCTATCTTCATATACTGCCCGGCATAGCCCGGCCTAGGATCGTTGGTGGTGAATACTTTGCCGGTGCCACTTTTCCAGTAGATTAACTGCCAGCTGTGTGACCAAATCCAATTACCCAAGGTATCGGGTTCTTCCTCACCCCCCCGGCCGGCATGGACCACCCACAGAACATCCACATACCCGTCTCCGTTCTGGTCGTATGCCGGAACTGAGAAATCTACCGCCGCATCACAGGCCACCAGCGTATGTTTGATGAAGCCATAGGCGCTCTGGATAGTGTCGGCAGTATTTAGCCCGTTAGATCCATTCCCAAAATAATTCATGGTATGACCGCTGTTAACCCAGGCGGCTACGCTACCGGAACAGCTCATGGCGTTATAGGACATATCCCGGTAATAGTTGTTCACCGACATCACATTAGTTCCGGTATTGAACAACCTTAGCTGGATGGTATCCCTGGTGTAGGTGCTGGCGGTGTCGGTGAAATAACCGATAACCACCGGATAAGAGCGGCTGCCGCTGATCTTGGTGCTGGCATCCTTGGATTGCAGCTGCTGGATCAGGCCGTCCTTGGGACTGTCCATGCCGGCTTTTCTGGCGTTAGTGATCCAGACAGGTTCCTTGACCCTCTCCCGGGGCGGCATGGCAATGCTAAGTGATGCCGCCAGCAACACCAGGAATACGGCCAGAATTACCTTTTTTGCGTTCATTGTATGGACCTCCGAATTTATGTTTTAATAAAGACCTTGAATGCTATCGAAGATAACATTTTTATTATAAATACAAAAAGCAACAAAGTCAAGTGTTTTCGGAATAAATCGGAAACCGTTTATTTGCCTTCCCTTTCCTTCTGCTTCTTCCCTTCCCAGCCCCTGTCAGTGGACCGGTAGAATTTCCGGTTCTTGATCTCGTCCGGTAGGTGTTGCTGGTCCACCTTGGCGTCCGGTTCGTCGTGGGCGTAACGGTAACCGGCTCCATAGCCCACCTCCTTCAGCAGCTTGGTGACGGCGTTGCGGATCACCAGCGGCACCGGCAAAGCCCCGCTGCTTTTTATCTCCCGCTGCACCGCTCCGTAGGCCTTGTAAACCGAGTTGCTTTTGGGCGCCAGGGCCAGATACAGACAGGCCTGGGCCAAAGCCAGCTCGCCCTCGGGGCTTCCCAGAAAGTGGTAGGCCTCCTTGGTCTGGTTAGCTATCAGCAACGCGTTGGGATCTGCCAGACCGATGTCCTCGGCGGCAAAGCGGATCATCCGGCGGGCCACATATAAGGGATCCTCGCCCGAGGCCAGCATCCGGGCCAGCCAGTACAGGGAGCCGTCGGGGTCGGAATCGCGCAGGGACTTGTGCAAGGCCGAGATCAGATTATAATGCTCCTCTCCGGCCTTGTCGTATAATAAGGATTTTTTCTGCATAGCCTCTTCGGCCAGGCCCAGAGTGACTGCCAGACCGCCTGATCCGTCCGGCGTGGCCATGGAGACCGCGATCTCCAGCGCATTGAGCGCGGTCCGGGCATCGCCCTGGCAGGCCTGGGCAATGAACAACAGAGCCTCCGGCTCGGCGGAAACTTTAAGCGGTTTCAGACCCCGTTCATCCTCCAGCGCCCGTTGCAAGATGGCCTGGATATGTCCGGACTCCAGCCCTTTCAGTATCAGCACTTTGGAGCGCGACAACAGGGCCGAGATGACCTCGAACGAAGGGTTTTCGGTGGTGGCCCCGATCAGAATAACCGTGCCCTTTTCCACGTGGGGCAGAAAAGCGTCCTGCTGGGCTTTGTTGAAGCGGTGAATCTCGTCCACAAACAGTATGGTGGAGACGCCCCTGACGGCCCGCTTCTGTTCGGCCTCCTTGATGACCTCCTTGATCTCCTTGATGCCCGAGGTTACTGCCGAGAACTCCACGAAATTGGCCTTGACGGTGTTGGCCACCACCCGGGCCAGGGTAGTCTTTCCCGAGCCGGGCGGCCCCCAAAAGATCAGCGAGGGGATCTGGCTGGACTCGATCAGGTTCCTTAAGACCTTGCCCGGCCCGATCAGGTGCTCCTGTCCCACCACTTCGTCCAATGCGCGGGGCCGCATCCGGTCGGCCAGAGGGACATTGGCCGGGGAAACATCAGCCTGGGGAAATATGTCGGTCTGTTTGCTTTTCATAGAAAAATGGCAGACCCGCCGAAGGCGGTTCTGCCCATTGTCACTTCACCTGTAGAATCCAGTTATTGTTTCAATTACCGCCTCCTGCTGCTCCCTGCTCATCTCGGGGTAGATCGGCAGCGACAGCACTTCCTTAGCCGCCCGCTCGGCCTCCGGCAGACATCCTTCCTTTAATCCCAGGAAACCGAAGGCCGGCTGCAGGTGCAGGGGAATGGAGTAGTGAATGGCAAAGGGAATGCCCTGTTTGGTAAGATGGTCGCCCAAAGCATCGCGCCTTTGGCTGCGGATGGTATACTGGTGGTAAATATGATTGTTGTGACTTTGGGAGATCTGGGCCTTGATGTCAGCGAGGCTGGAAAATGCCTCAGTAGAGCGGGCCGCCAGATCTCTTCGTCTTTGGTTCCATTTGTTTTGATGACTGAGCTTGACCGCCAGCACCGCAGCCTGCATTTTGGGACAAAGCCATGATCTCGTTCATGGCCGCGGCCTGGCCGTATAAGTGGACCGGAATGATAGCCTTGGTGCGCGGGGTAATGGCGGCCTCGAGCTTTTTGGGATCGAGGTTAAAAGTATCCGGGCAAATGTCGGCGAACACCGGCACAGCGTTCAGCCAGCAGACTGCCTCGGCGGTGGCGATGAACGTGAAGGGCGTGGTGATGACCTCGTCCCCGGCTTTGACCCCGGCGGCTTTCAGGGCCAGGTACAGGGCGTCGGTGCCGGAGTTCACCCCGATGCCGTATTTGGCGCCAACGAATGAAGCAACCGATTGTTCAAAATCGGCCACGGTCTTGCCCAGCACAAAGCCGCCGCTCGAGACCACGGCGGCCATGGCGGCGTCTATCTCGGGCTTGATGGTTTGGTACTGGGCCGGCAGGTCCAGGAATTCAACTTTGGTCATAATTTTGGATCCCGTTAGTTTTCCAGTTCTTCTATACGCATCTTGTATTTATGCTTTTGCGTTGATTCATATAGCTCTTTATAAAGCTCAAGGGCCTTTAATTTATGGTCCGGATTATGGCCTATTTTGAATTGCGCAAAATATATACTGGCTAGTTCGTTGCCGGAATCACACTCTGCGGCCATCTGGCCAAGCTTTGCCATTGCTTCTTTGGGGCTGCTTTCAGCCTGTATTTGCACCAAAATCAAGAGGTCTTTCACCTCAAGTATTTTATTATTGATTTCAAGAGCCATCGCCAATGATTCGCGGGACAATCTCTCGGCCAGTTCTGTCTTTCCCAGTAAAAGGTATGTTTTCGCCTGATAATATATAAGTTCGCACAACTGATGCTTTGGAAGTTTAAATTCAAAATCGTCCAGAGCTTTCTGGTAATATTCGCAGGCCCGCTTGTAATCTTTGAGATATCTGTACGTGTGACCCAGGTTGATGACAGCATATCTTTGGTTGTGCATATCTCCCAGGCTTTTTGCCTCTTTTTCCAGTTGGTCAAAGTTCTCCCGGGCCTGCTGGTGCTGGCCGGTATGGTTAAAAATATTCGCCATATTGCTTATTGTGTGCAACGCTATATTACGTTCTCCGATCTCAAGGGCCGTCTCCATGGCACTACGGCAACTCGTTAAAGCCTGTGGGTATTCCCCCAATTCCATTTGGGCCGCTCCGATATTGCTCAAGGCCCGGGCTATGCCATGGCGGTCCCCCATTTCCCGGGAAAGTTTAAGCTGTTGCATATAACGGTCAAGGGCCTGCCGATATTCCTGCCTCTCGTAATGAATGTTTGCCATATTACCTATCGCCAGGGCTATGCTTAGCTTTTCCCCTGTTTCTTGGGCAATGGAAAGAGTTTGCTTAAAGCAATTCATGGCTTCTTCAAATTCACCAAGGTTCCAGTGAACCAGGCCCAGATTTCCCAGGGTGTAGCTGATATTTTGCTTTTGCCCGGCATCGCGGGCAAGGGAAAGCCTTTTTAACTGAAATTCTTTTGCTTTTTCCAGGTTCCCCTGGCGCCGGTAGATGTTGCCGATCCCGCCGAAAGCATAGCCCAGGCTGTTTTTATCGCCGATCTTTTCCGATAGAACAGCCAGCTCCTGAAAATATCCCTGCGCCTTGGAGCATTCGCTGGAATTTAAACATGCGGCGCCGATGCTTCCCAGCACTCCGGCAGCACTGAACTCATCTCCCAATTCCAAATAAAGATGGTATGAATCAGCCAAGAGTTCCTGGGCCTCGGGATATGAACCCTGATGCAAATGGCTCTTGCCAAGTATTTTTTTGCTCTCAGCCAGCATCTTTTTGTTGCCGCTTTCACAGGATATTTCATGCAGCGCGCGGCCAATGTCCCGGGCCGTGTCCCATTGCCCTACGAGTTCCAGTACTTCGGTCTTTTTAACCAAGACATAATATGGATAATACTGCCCGTTTATTCGGGTTATCCAATATTTCAAAGTATGAGACCTATTCATAAATTTACCAAAAATCTCGCGTAAATCGTTCGACTGAGCCTGTCAAAATCCGTGCCCGAATATGGTTTTAGTAACTCAGTTGGGCTCCAGCGAGCAGATCTGCCCGGCCAGTTTCAGGTCCGGCAGTATCTGGACCACGAAATCAAACAGCATCCTGCGGATGACCGCCGGGTCCGATTCTTCCATTACATTGGCCGCCACCTTGCGGCATTCGTCCACGCTTAAATGCATGATCATTCTTTTTATCTCCGGCACCGAGGCCGGGTTCATGCTGAACTCGTCCAGGCCCAGGCCCAGCAACAGCGGCATAGCCAAAGGATCGGCGCACATCTCCCCGCACATTCCCACCCAGATCCCGGCCCGGTGGCCCTGTTCCGAGACCTCCCTTATCAGCCTTAAAACCGCCGGGTTGAAGGGATCATAGAGCTTGGCCACCTTCTGGTTGCTGCGGTCCACTGCCAGGGTGTACTGGGTCAGGTCGTTGGAGCCGATGCTGAAAAAGTCTACCTCCTTTGCCAGCTGGGCCGAGGTCAAAGCGGCCGAAGGTGTCTCCACCATTATCCCCATCTGGCATTCCGGGTCGAACTTCAGCCCCTGGCTTGAAAGCTCCTGCTTGACCCCGGCGATCAGCTGCTTGGCACTTATCACTTCGGACAGGCAGCAGATCATGGGCAGCATGATCTTGACCTTGCCGAAAGCCGAAGCCCTTAAGATGGCCCGGAGCTGGGTCTTGAGAACCTCGGGACGGTCCAGGCAAAACCTGATGGCCCGCCAGCCCATAAAAGGGTTGGCTTCGCTTAAGGGCCCTGTCTTATTGTCTAACTTGTCGCCGCCCAGGTCAAAGGTGCGGAAGATCACGGGGTCGGGGGCCAGCTTTTCCGCCACCTGGCGGTAGACCTCAAACTGCTCTTCCTCGGTGGGCAGATGGTCGGAGGTCAGGTACAGAAATTCTGTGCGGTAAAGACCCACTCCCTTGGCCCCGTGGGAAAGCACCGAGGCGGTCTCCTCCGGCATCTCGATATTGGCCGAAAGCTCCACCTGATGGCCGTCCTTGGTCACCGCCTTCTGGCGGCGCAGCCGTTTGAGGTTGGCCAGGTGCTTTAAGAAGACTTTCTGTTCCTCGCGATAGGTCTCCAGGGTTTGGGGACTGGGATTGAAGATGGCCAGGCCCCTGGCCCCGTCCACAATCAGTTCCTGGCCTGAGGAGACCTTCAGCAACAGGTTCTGGGCCCCCACCACCGCCGGGATCTCCAGGCTGCGGGCTACGATGGCGGTGTGGGAGGTCTTGCCTCCGGTTTCGGTAACGAAGCCCAGGATTTTTTTATGGAACATCAAGGCGGTATCGGCCGGGGAAAGCTCGGCGGCCAGCACGATGGCGTCCTTCGGCAGGTCCTGCATCGGCAGGGTGCTTTGGGCCTCGATGTGCTTGATCACCTGCCAGACCATGTCCCTGATATCGGCCGCCCGTTCCCTCAGATAGGCATTGCTGGAATTCTGCATGTTTTGGGCCACCTCTTCCATGACCTCCTTGAAGGACGAGGCCGCGTCCTGGCGCAGCTCTTTGATCCGGCGGGCGGTGCCGTCGAAGGTCTCGGGATCATCCAGCATCAATAGCTGGGCGTCCCAGATGGCGGCCGCCTCTTCGCCCATCCGCTGGGCGATCTGGTGTTTCAGGTCGGTGAATTCGGACTTGGCCCGGTTCAACCCGGACTTGAATTTCTCCATCTCCCGCCCGGTGTCCGCCACCCGGTATTTGACGGCCGAGACGGTCGGCTTGCGGTAGACGAAAGCCCTTCCGATGGCTATGCCCGGAGAGGCCGCCAGGCCGCTGATCCTGTATTCGGCGTTCACTTTATTAATCCTCGTTGAATTTATCGGATATCAGCCGGCCCAGGGCTTCCAGCGCCAGGGCTTCGTCCTCGCCCTCGGCCCGGACGGCGAGGATGGAACCGGGTTCGGCCGCCAGCATCATCACCCCCATAATGCTTTTGCCGTTGACCTCCACTTGGTCCTTGCGGACCCAGATCCTGGATTTGAATTTTCCGGCGGTTTTGACGAACAGGGCGGCCGGCCGGGCGTGCATTCCCAACCGGTTGACGATGGTAAAAGCTTTTTCCTGCATCAAACGGGCTTGTGCTCCAATGTAATATTCAAGGTTTGCGGCCGGCCCGGAGAAAGTCTTATTCTTTTATGCCATAAAAAACAGGAGCACTGGTAGTTCCGCTCCAGCCCCGATTCCGACTGGGAGACGGTCTCTACCGGAAAACGCCAGAGATCCCAGGCCTGGGACAGATCAAAGTCTATGGTAAGGCCCCGGTGATCATCAATTACCGAAAGCTGGGAAATTTCCTGATCCTGAACCCGGACATTAAGGGCTTCGGTGGACAGTATCTGGCTCAAGCTCCGGCAATGCCGGCCGAAGCCTGATGACAACAGGCCGAAATTGAATTCTATCCCCGGCCAGATATCCATTTCGCTTGGACCTCTGTTGACCCAGTTGTACTCAACCGCAAATAACCGTCCGACGCCGAATATGATCTTTTTGGTGATGGTCAAATCTTTTATTGGTTTTGTTAGTTCTACCGTGACCTGTTCTGCTTCCCTGTATGTTTTATGGAACCAGGCCCCGACGAGACCGGTTTCCTGCTCCTGGTGGCAGTTGCGGAAAAAAGATTCCAAATCCGTCTCCGGCCCCAGCAGGTGGTCCACCAGCCCCACCCGGCGGAAGGAATCGTAGAAAAGGATGTCCTGCAGGCCGTCTTCCTTGGAGACCACCATCTCGTGAATGCTCTTGCCCTGGGCCTGGCCCTGACCGGCCGATTGGGAAATATTGCGGTGATAACTTTCGGGCCGGCGGGCCAGGGTGTCGAACAGGTTTATTTCTTTTTCTTTGACGTCCCACTCCAACAGGCTTCCTCCCGCAGCCGGAGAAAGATATAACCGGTTATAGCGGTTGGAAAGCTCCACTTCGTTTTGGCCGTTGCCGTCAAAATCAAATTCCCTGATCTCAAAGACAGGAACGACAGTCTGGGAATTAGCTTCCATCAGGTTTTCGGCCCGGATCAGGTGTCTATACAAGGACTCGCGCAGATGCGGCAGGTATAGGCCGCCGAAAACGCCGTGCCAGTAACCGCAGTTGCACTGACCCCGGTACAGTTCCCGCAGGACCTCGGGACCCTGGCCGGCTGCCTTGGCCGAGACCGAGAGCATCTTGCGATAGATATTATTGGACTCGGGATATTTGGTCAGAAAATCCCGCCAGGTTCCGCCTTTGACAAACGGGCTGTAGCGCGGATAACTGCCTTCGGCTTTCAGCCTCTGGGCCAGTTCCGAATAGACGGCTTCGGCTTTCGGCTCCAGCGCCCATTCCCCCATCTCGGCGTAGGAGGCGGTGGGCAGGTAGATCCGGCCCTTGGCGGGAATCGTTTCCAGGGCCTGGCTGAAAGTGACCAGTTCCAGCCATTCCCGGTTCTTATCCAGTTCGTTCAGAAAGTTTTTCAGCCAGCCCTTTTCATAGGCCAGTTCGTGGGTGCCGGGCCAGACCCCGAACTTCTCCCCGTCGTCGGCCAGTATGGCCAGCGCATCCCGGTCCGGCTGGCGCAGGCTTTTCAGATGGGAGATGACCTCGTCCACATTATGAAATGGCGCCAGATAGCGGAGCTTTTGGCTGATGGGAAATACCGCCAGCGGTTTGCCCTGGTCTTCGGTGATGTAATGGCCGTTCAGGTCTTCGTCGGTCTTGCCGGAGCACTTGAAATGATAATCGTCCAGCACCGTATATTTTATTCCAGCGTCCGCCAGCACCGAGGCCAGCCCCGGCTCCCAGACCCGCTCGGCCAGCCAGGCCCCGGCCGGGGCCCGCCCGAATCTGTTCTTCAGAAATTCCGACATCATATTCAGCTGGCCCTGCTTGTCACGGTCGGGAATGGCCGGCATGATGGGCTCGTAAAAGCCCCCGCCCAGCAACTCCATCTGCCCGGCCCGGACCATTTGGCCCAGCTGGTCCAGGTATTCCGGATGATGCTGTTCCAGCCACTCCCACAAGCAGCCGCTGTTGTGCAGGGTAAACCTGAACCAGGGATGGCCGGCCACCAAATCCAGAAAAGGCTTATAGGCCTTCTGGTAGGCGTCCTCAAACACGAAATCAAAATTGCCCACCGGCTGGTGGTTGTGAACCCCGAATATGAATTTTAGTTTGGACATCAGTAGCGTCCGGTTGTTTTTACAAGAAAATTGTAGAATGCAGATGGGGCAATGGTCTTAGAGGTTTCATCATGTAATCGATTTGAATTCAGGCTCAAAAATCACCTATTGATTCGCAAGGACTTATACCACGAAAAACGCCATTTCCCATAATAACCGGACAGTAGTGTTTGGGCATAGATGATTGATTTATTTTGAACTCATCCCCTTGCCATTAACAGGCAGCCCATATAGGCGGGCAGGCCGTCCCCTTCTCTTATTTATTTTTCAAGAGAAGGGGTGCAAGGGGTTGAGTTGGTATTCTCATAACTAACAATGTAAGCAATCTAATGAAACCCGATCCCTCCTGCGGCGGACAAGCGGGGTTTAAACCCCAAGAGATTATTTTTATCATTCAACCACGAGCTAAAGCTCGTGGCAATGGAAATAGAATAATTAGCGTTGGGGTTGAGTTCCCTCGTCCTATTTTCTTCTATTCTGCGGTTGGACAGTTGGGCCGGCGGGATTGACGGTTGCCGGGGTCACTATACCTCCCGAGAACACTACCGCCGCCTCGCGCATGGCGTCCAAGAGATTGGACACGTCGCCGGCGTATTTCCGGGAAAAGGCCTGGTCTATCTCCCCGGTCTTTACGTCCATTACCCGCAGTTCCACCACATACATCATGCCCAGTTTGCCAATGGTGCCGCCCACCATCTTCTGCACGCCCAATAGCTGGCCGGCCTCCACCAGGCAGGCCCCCTGGTCGCAGGCCCCGCTCTGCTGGAAGCCCTGTTCCTTGAGGATTTCGTCGCGCTTGGAGCGTTCTACTACCTTGTAGAACTTGGTGTTCACGAACTCGTTCAGCAGTTTGTCGGTCAGCATGGACACTTCCTGGGGAGACAGACCCGAGGTAACGTTCAGGTCCATCACCGAGATGGTGAGCTTGGGTCCCTGGGGCGCCGGGACCGAAGAATAGCCGGGTTGAGTCTGATCGGGCGGGGTCCCGGCCGGTTTGCCCAGCCTGGAGCCGGTAGTGGTGCGTACCATTGTGGCCGCGCAGCCTGCCAGAAGGAGGGCCGGTAACAGGCCGATGATGCCCGATGCCAATTTTCTCTTCATTTTATTCTCCGTTTTCTATTTGGATTTTATTTTTCGTTCACCAGAAACATGCATTTATCCATCAATGCTTATTAAGCGTCAGGCCGATATTTGGTTTGGCGGTCATTGTTATCTTGCAATATTTGTTGGCGAAGTTATATCCGTTTCAGGCATCCTCATCCATATCTTGCCGTCAAGTATTTTGCCCGCTTTCTTCTTGTTGAATCCGCCCCATTGTTTAAAGAAAAACGGCACTTTAGCTTTTATACATTGATCTCTCAATTCCCTGGCCCATTCGGGTTGCATGGGGCGCGCGCCCGGGCCGGACTCGCCGCCTACTATCGCCCAATCTATACCGGTTAAATCAACCTTGCCAATCTGCTCCAGCAGGGGTTCAAAAGAAATGAACTTAACCTTGGCTTTGGTGGCGCGCAAGCTGTCTATCCTGTATAGATGCTCTTTATCTTCTACCGTTACCCCCATCCATACATTATCAGGCCAGGGCAATTCAGGAGCAATATCGAACAACCGCTCGGCCCGCTTGGTTAGCGCTTGGTAAGTATGCCAATGGGCGCTCTCCATTACATTAAACACCCGTTGGATGAATGATACCGGCACGTTTTCGTGGAATAGATCGCCCATTGAATTAACGAAGATCATCCTGGGCTTGCGCCAGCCTAAAGGATAATCCAACATAGCCGGATGCGTCGTGACCTTAAACCCTTTCCTGTAATTATGCGAGCCCATAGCTTTCAGCCGTCTGGTCATTCGCTCGGCATAGCAATTGGCGCAACCCGGGCTGGTTTTGGTGCAACCTGTAACAGGGTTCCAAGTTGCCTCCGTCCATTCTATATGCGTATTAGTTGCCATAAGGTTTAACCGAACATGTTAGTTTGCGGGTTACCGTATTTTTTTGTTTCTTTCCAAAATGTTTTACCTAAATCATGTTTACTGAAGAAGGCCAACCTATATAAAGGCGCTTTCCTTTGTTGGTTTCTTACTAAAACTGATTCATGGTCTTCATTTTGCTTGTAACCCAAGTCCCCCATATGTTTGGAAAACTCACCGAGTACAAATAGACCAAAATTGGCGTTGGGTACTTTAAATTTTTCCCATCTATCTCTCCAATCAGAGTAGCCAATAAATTTTTCTACATTATTATTGCTTGGTCCTTTATAAGTATCTGCATTTCTTTTTGCATCCATATCTGTGGGTATCAATACTAAAAAATCTGTCCGCCGTGCTTTGGCTATTGCTTCGATAGTATTAAATGATAGATTGTCTAATTTATATGGGTCTGTAAAACAAAATGTCAAGACCTTGTTGTCTTTCCCTGGCACAGGGATATTGTCAATTATCGCCTCTGTAGACATATTTACATCGCCCACGATATAGCTTGCATCAATGTTGTGCTCGCCATTCTCAACCCTTTTTTGCAGCGCCTTGAGCTTGGCTTCATCACTATCGCAAAATAGGTATTTGCTAAATTTATTTGAAAGTTTTATTGCTAATATCGGGGTGGATTCAACGATTTCACCTGTAGATTTGATTTTTGATCTACCAGCACCAGCAAATAGGTCAATATAAACAAGTGTATCCCATTTGTCCTTCATACTTCTGGTAAATATATCTGCATAATTTTGCATCAATAGATATTTACCTTTTGCCCAAATTCCTACTTCAGGTGTAATCAATCCATCGTCTTCCATAATAACTCCAATAATTTAATTCCCCTCAATAACCTTCTTCTCCGCTTCATTCAGCCCATACAACCTATACACTAGTTCATCAATTTTACGGTCTATGGCGGCAATGTCGTGCTTATTGCGCTGGCGTAGTTCCGGGGTTTTGTTTTGCTTAAGCATTTCTTTTACTAAAACAACAAGCTGGTCGTGCATTGCTTTGTCTTTTTTGTTTTTAAAATCTATTTTACGTATTGGCAACTGCAATACTGTTGTTTGCCTTAAATGCGGAAAAGCTATTTTCTTTTCTTCACCGTATTTTGCAAAATAATACTTAGACATAAGTTTAGAATTTAAAATACCCAGGTAATACTTCAAGTCATATATTGCTTGTTTATTTTTAAAGATGTAGATGACCTGTATAACATAGCTGTCCTTGTCTAATGTTGCATTTATGCCTGTACCCGTTTTTCTTATAATAATTTTTTCGCCAACATATGATTCTGGTTGTTTATAATCAATATTTCTTGAACCTAATTTTAGGTAATGACAGCTATCGGTATAGTATCTACCCATGTCACCGCCGACTAAAAATTTAACATACCCTTCTTTTTTCTCTGTAAAAACAATACTGCTTTTTTTGCCTATTTCTACACCTCTTGCATTAGTTACAAAATCACCGTAATTTAAAGACGCTTCTTCTATTTTAGTAAAAATACTTGAAAGTTTATTGTTTTGGGTTATTGAAAACAAATACTGCCCATCTTTAGCTATATTGCCTTGTAAGAGTTTGTTTGTTTTAAATATGCTAATTTTGTTTTCAATTTCGTACTTTACTTTGAAAGTATTTTTAATATTGTTTTTTTCATCGATTGACTTATCAAAAAATAACAACAGAGACGGCATTTTTACACCCTCAAATATTTTTTCACCCACATCAACGATTTCAGTAATCCTTACTTTATGGGCCAAATATTTACGCAACATAATATAATCTGGATTCATTATCCACCTGCTGGGAACAATAAAACCAAATTTTCCGTGTTCTTTCATTACTTCATTGGATTTTTCAACAAAACAACTAAAGATGTCATATTGTTTTCTTGCCGTGCTGTATCTATGTTCGTAATATTTCTTGTTTGGCATATCCATGAATTTTGACTGTATCCACGGCGGATTTCCAATCACTGCATCAAAGCCTTGCCCTGAGCGTGCCGAAGGGCCGCCCCCCACAAACACCTCTGGGAAAGCTACCTGATAATTGAACGGTTTCTGGTCTTTAACATCCTTGAAATAACCCCTCAGATTCTCATTCAAATCCCTGTTAAGCCCGCTTTCAAAAACCTTTATGTTTTCCAACAGGTTTTCCTTGTCTTCTTCATCCTTGGCCCTGTGAAATTCATTCCGCAACTTGATAAGCTTGGGTATCTCCGGCTCGGCGTCATACCAGGGAAACAACTCGCCCTCATGCTTCTTCTCGAACATCTGTCCCGATATCAGCGAATTGCCCTCCCTTATGTTAAGGCTTAAATTGGGCAGAAGTTTGTCGCCGGGCAGATCCCTCCAATTCAAGCCCTCCAATGCCTTGAGCATTAAATTAAGCTTGGTTATCTCCACCGCCCGCTCGTCAAGGTCAACGCCAAACAGGTTGTTTTGCAGGATGGCTTTGGTTATGTCAAAATCCCGCATGGCCGCTGTCTGGCCTTTGTTCTTGGCCAGCTCGTAAGCCTTGTAAAAACAATCGAAAGCGCAGATCAGGAAAGACCCCGAACCGCAGGCCGGGTCCAGCACTTTAATTTTCTTGATTTCTTCGGTGGTCCGGACTTTAGCCAGTAACTCGCCCACCGTATTTTTTACGATATAGTCAACTATATAATCCGGGGTGTAGTAAATGCCCTGGCTTTTGCGGTTTGTTTTAACCTGTACGTTTAAATCATCGCTCTTTCGGGCTTTGCGTAAAAGCTCGCCCAGATAGTTCTCGTAAACCTCGCCGATGATATGCACCGAGATGTCTTTGAAATCAAAATCGGTCACCTGCCTGACTATGGGAGCTATGACCTCGTTGTCCAAAGCAAAATCGTCTATCGGCTGATGGGTGAACAGCTCGGTGTTGAACTTCTGCTCCATCTGCTTAAAGACGTTCTTAAGCTCTTTATAGGTGTTATCCTTGGTTTCCAGCACCGCCCTTAAATGATCCTCGTTTATTATGCCCTTGTCGTGGCAAACGTCCATAAAGATCAGGCGGTCCAATATCCGCTGGGTATAAAGGTCTATTTCGTCGGTATTATATTTGTCTTTATATTTGTGGTTGACATGGTTTCTTAAAGTTTCCCGCCAGCCCGTTAGTTTATTGAAGAATTTTGCCTTGGTATCGGCCAGTATAATTTCCTTGGGATAATACAGCGGATTGGGGTCTATCTTGCCTTTGTTGTGGCAAACATATTCCCGGCTGATCAGCTTTAAAAAAGCCAGGCCTTCGTCCGAAAGCAGATCAGTATAAAACCGCTTGTCGGCCTTGGGCCACAACAGAGAGTGAAAGGCATACCTTTTGCCGTAAATATCTTTATGGACCACATTATATAGCCGCCATTCCACGAAGTTGGTCAGCACGCCCCAGTAAACCCCTTCGGCCCGGCAATAGCCGTAAAGCTGCTCTTCGAAGGTTTTTCTCTTTTTGCCTGAGCCGTAATAACCGTCAAGCTTATCAAGCTTCCTGGCATCCTTGCACTCCACCACCAGCATGTTGTCCTTGCTTTTGTCGTGCAAAACTATATCCGGGAAATTGCCGGTGTTCACGCCCTGGCTGGCGCCCTGCTGCCAGTCGCCATCCCGCCAGCCCAGCAGTTCCAAAACCTTGACCACATAACTTGACTGCACCTGCATCTCGGCCATGTGATGGATGTTGTTGGCCTGGGCCTGGGCCACTAATTTTTCAAGTTCTGCTTTTAGCATTTAAGGCCGTTTTTAGGTTAATTTACCCAACTTGTTGCTATTTTTAGTCTTATTACTACCATCCAAGGCTAAATACTATGCACTTTGACCCAAATACCATATAAAATGTCCTAAATTACCCGGTAAACACCCTTAATACCATAGAATACGACCTCAATACCATGTCGGACGCCTCATATTCCGTGTATTATGACCTTAATACCATGTAATATGCCCCATATTCCGTGGAATACGACCTCAATACCATGTAATACACCCCATATTCCGTGGAATACGACCCAAATACCATGTAATATGCCCCATATTCCATAGAATACAACCTCAATACCATGTCATACGCCTATTATTCCATGTAATATGACCCTGATTCCGTCTACTTTGCATCTTTGTACCCCCGTTTTAACGCCGCTTTATAGCGCAGATTTAAACTCCGGCCCAAGCCTTTTATTTTCATGGAATCGTAGGTGCATTGGCGGCAGAGCCGGGTGCCAGTCCGGCCGCCGGCGTCTAACTTCATATGTCCCACTCTTACGCTATTATTCAGCATCCACAGGACCAGGCCTATCTTCATGGTTCTGGCGTTGCCGCAACTGCGGCAGGTTATGACGACCGACTGGCGGTAAAGCACCTGGCGGCATTTGCCGCACAACTCGTTGCGGGGATCAACGGTATTGGGCCGGCGGGACCCGTCGGCCTCGTGTTTTTTCAAGAGCGTACGGCAGCGCGGACACCAGCCGTATTTCCCCGAACCCCGGTAGACTCGGGAGCCGGCTTGGGGAATCATGTCCTGGGCTATCTGGCGCACCCGTTCGCGGGTCAGGCCGTAATCGGCTCCGATCTTTTTGTATGTTTCGATCCCCCGGCTGACCCTGGCGGCAATGGCGGCGTTTCGTTTGGCCAGCCCTTTGACCTTTACCCCCTTTGGCCTCCCCCGGCCTTTGGACTCAGTCTGTTTTTTGCTTTTAAGTTTCGTCATGCTGCAAAGTATTTCGGTTGGCGGCGCATGACAGCCATGCGCCGCCTTTTGCCTGTTATCCTGTTTCTATTTCTTAACCCTCGGCCCCTTGTGCGGCCTTAACATCCTGGGCGCGATCCCGAACTCGCCCAGCTTCTCGCCGGTCTTGCCGTAGTTAGTCTCCAGGGTACTGACCCACTTGGCGATCTCGGTGGCCAGACCCTTCTTGGCCGCGACGAAATCCACGGTGGACTGCTGGGCCGCAGCCTTGGCCTTTTCCTGGGTCGCGTCGGCGTTGTTGAAAGCATCCAACGCCTTCTGCAGGGAGACCGGGTCCAGCCCCCACTTGGCAACCTTGGCCTTGTTGCCCGTGCCGCCCTTGACAAGGTTGATGCCGCAGTCCTTGTAGTCGACGGTTGAGGAAAGTTTTTTCCGCATGCCTTCCTCCTTGTGCGGTGTTAATGTTTGGGTATACCCTAATTTAGGGTTTAACTGAACACATCAATTTTAACATTGAGCGCGGACAGTATCTATGCGTAAAGTTTATGACCTCCCCCATATCCCCCTCCCTTGGAGCCTGTCCTGAGTTATGCTTGCATAAGACTGGCGAAAGGAGGGGAGGGATAAAGGGTGGGGTCAACCGTTGCTCTGGCAAGGTTACTCCAGATCGTCCTCCTCAAACTTGGCGGCCTCGAACTTCTTCTGCATGGACTCTAAAAGCCGGTTGTTGAACTCCTCCGGGGTGCGGTATCCGCAGACCTTTAAAAGCTGGTTCATGGCTATCACCTCGGAGATGACGCTGATGTTCTTGCCCGGCACCACCGGCACCGTTACCAGCGGGATCTCCACCCCCAGGATGGTGGTCGGTTTTTCGTCCAGGCCCACTCGCTCGTAATCCTCGTCGTCGCTCCAGCGCTTGAGGCGCACTTCCACCTCGATCCTTTTGCGCATCCGCACCGCCCGGATGCCGAAGATGGTGGCCAGGTCTATGATCCCGATCCCCCGGATCTCCATGTGGTGCCGCAGCAGCTTGTTGCCGAAGCCTATCAGAACGCTTTGCCCCCGCTTCTTGATCTCCACCACGTCGTCGGCCACCAGCCGGTGCCCCCGCTCCACCAGGTCCAGGGCGCATTCGCTCTTGCCGATGCCGGAATCGCCGGTGTAAAGAAGCCCCAAGCCGTAGACGTCCACCAGGGTGCCGTGGACGGTGGTGGTAGGAGCCAGCCTGTTGTCGATGTAAGAGGAAAGCTTGTGGATGAAATCGGTGGTGTCCAGGCCGGTGCGCAGCAGCGGTATCCGCCGCTCCAGGCAGATGGCGACCAGCTCGGGATGGGCGGCCAGCCCCTTGGAGATTATGATGCAGGGTAGTTCGAAGGCCGTGATCCTCTTCAGCGACTCCACCCTTTTATCCGGGCTTAGGGTCTCCAGGTAACCGGTCTCGGTGATCCCGATGATCTGGATCCGCTCCCACAGAAAATAGCCCATGTAACCGGAAAGGGCCAGCCCCGGGCGGTTGGCGTCGGCGATTATTATCTTGCGCTCTAGCCCGGTCTTGCCGGTCAGCAGTTCCAAATGCAGAAACTCCTGCCTATCATCCAATAGCTCCTGAACCGATATCTCTTTCATGGTCTCCCCCTGTTCCTGTTTACCATCTAGTGTTTGGTGTTTACTTGCCCTGAGCATGTCGAAGGGCTGTTTGATGTTTGACGTTTACTTGCCCCAAGTATGTCGAAGGGCTGTTTAGTGTTTGCCGGTTACCGTTTACTAATGTAGATTCAATTTGCAATTTACGAATCATGGCAGTTGGCAACCCCAATTATCTGTTCCCTATTATCCGTTTCCGGTTACTGCCCCTTCAGCCCCCGGCCTTTGTGTTCCTTGCGTTCCTTTACTTTCTTGACCTGGGTCTCGATCTTTTTCACCGCCAGATCCAGGGCCTGGCGCATGTCCATGCCCTGCTCCTTAGCCGCCAAACGTTTTCCGGCCGGCAGATGAATGGTAACCTCGGCGGTCATCCTCTTTTTTTCTTCGGTCAGAATAGCCCGGGCTTCCAGTATCCGGGGAAAGAAATGCTCCAAATGTTCCAGACGGGACTGGACGTCTTTTTTTAGGCCTTCGGTCAGGCCTTCAAAATGGCGGGCGGTGATATTGATTCTCATGCCAGTGCCTCCTGTTTGATGTTGGTTATTGACTGATAAGTTTGATAGGCCAGATAGGAACTGCGCACGGCGGGGCCGGCCACCACCGCGTCAAGTCCTAGCGTTTTTTCTCCGTATGTCTTAAGTTCCTGATATTCTGCTTCATCCCAGAATCTTCTTACCGGCAGATGATCCGGGGACGGGGCCAGATACTGGCCCACAGTCAGGATCCGGCAGCCGGCTTCTTTGAGATCGGCCATCACCTGTTTGATCTCACCCGCTTCTTCGCCCAGCCCCACCATCAATCCTGACTTGGTTGCCAGCCCGGCCCGGGAGGCATAGTTTATCAGGCTTAAGGACCGGCGGTAATCGGCCTGGGGCCGGACTTGGGAATAGAGCCGGGGCACGGTTTCCAGATTATGGTTAAAAACCTCGGGCCGTATCTCCGCCGCCTGCCGCCAGGATTCTTCCCGGCCATTGAAGTCGGAAGTCAGTATTTCCGTCAATATCCCGGGGTTCTCCCGGCGCAAAGCCCGGACCGTTTCGGCGAAATGCCCGGCCCCGCCGTCGGCCAGATCGTCCCGGGTAACCGAGGTGATCACAGCATACTTCAGTCCCAACTGCTTGACGGCCCGGGCCAGCCTTTGAGGCTCCTGGCCGTCCAGCGGTCCGGGACGGCCCTTGGCCACCGCGCAGAACCGGCAGTTCCGGGTGCAGATCCCTCCCATTATCAGAAAGGTGGCCGTGCCCGAAGCAAAACACTGGTTGCGGTTGGGACAGCGGGCTTGGCGGCAGACGGTCTCCAGCCGGTTTTCCGAAAGCGCCCGGCTGACTATGGCCTGGGCCGGGTTTCGCACCAGGCTCTGCTTGAAGGCCCGGGGCAGTCTTTGGTGGTTTTGATTTTCCGGCATGGTATTGTTTAATCTTCTTGGAACATTTTTATCCGCAGACGTTGTAGTGAGTGTTGGTCGAACTATTAACACAGATTTTAACAATTTTTTATACAGCATGACTTTAATTCGTTAAAATAAATCTGCGAAATCTGTGGATGGGAAAAGGCAGCTTGGTTTCTGCTGCTATGGGTTCTTCCTAAGACTGGCCGGCTGTATATTACCCTCCTGGCGGTACTTGGCGATGGTGCGCCGGGCGATCTTCAGGCCCGCCTTGGCCAGGGCGTCGGCTATGTCCTGGTCGGTCAGGGGGGTTTTGTGATTCTCGTTTTTGATCATCTCCAGCACCTTGTCCTTGATGGCTTTCAACGAGTCCTGGCCCTGGCTGGTGCTTATCCCGCCGCCGAAAAAGTACCTGACCGCCACCAGGCCGTGGGGGGTCAGGGCGTATTTGTTGTGAACCGCCCGGCTGACCGTGGACTCGTGCATCCCGATGTCATCGGCCACCTGTTTCATGGTCAGGGGCTTGAACTGGCGCAGGCCGTGGTCCAAAAAATCCCGCTGGCGGTCGACTATGGCCAGCATTATCTTCTGAACGGTGCGGCGCCGCTGTTCTATCATCCGGACGATGAACCGGGCGGCCTCCAGCCGTTTGACCACGTAGTCCCGCTCCTCGGGCTTGGCTTTTTTTGATTGCAAAAGTATCTTTTTGTAATCCGGGGTCACCCGCACCCGGGGCACCACCCGGTCGTTGATGATGATCGCATATTCTCCGTCCTGTTTTTCGATCAGGATATCGGGGAAAATATAGCGGGTTTCATCGCTGCCCAGCCCGGCCCCGGGCTTGGGGGAAAGGGCCGAGATGATCTCCCGGGCCACCACCACCTCTTCCTCCGTTACTTTCAGGGCCTTGGCGATGGCCGGATAGCGGCGGCGCTCCAGATCATCAAGATGCTGGTCCACCATCTTCCAGGCCAGGCTGTCCCGGTAACCCAGGTGATTGAGCTGGATCAGCAGACATTCCTTCAGATTCCGGGCGGCCACGCCGGGCGGGTCAAAATTTTGAACCAGCTCCAGCACCCTTCCCACCTCGGCCAGCGGCTGGTGAAGCGCCGCGGCGGCTTCGGACAACTCCATGGTCAGGTAGCCGTCGTCGTTGAGGTTCCCGATCAGATAATTTCCGATCTCCAAATCCCTGGGGCTTTGGCAGGAGATCCGGAGCTGAGACAGTATATAATCCTGGAAACTCTGCTGGGTGACCACATAGGGCTGGGAGTCTTCCTCCGACTTATCCTTGTTGGCCGGATAATAACCACTGTCCAGGCCATCCTGCAGGTAATTCTCCCAATCCAGCTGATCCGGGCGGTCCGGCTGTTCCGGTTCTTCTTCGTTCGAGGTCTTCTGGAAGGAATCCAGCGAGTTTAAACCTTCGGCCTCCTGGATTTCTTCCTTGGTCTCCTCCAACACCTCTTCCAGCATAGGATTGATCTCCAGCTCCTGGCGCACCAGCTGCTGAAGTTCCAAAGTGGGGAGCTGCAGCAGTTTTAACAACTGCAGCATCTCCGGGGCCAGTATCTGGCGGAGTTCCTGCCTTAAGCCCGGACCCATAGCGCTCATTTTACATCCTCCCGGGAGAAGTAGGCGCCTTTGGCTTTTTTGTTCATCAGTATCCTCTGGGTCTTTCCCTGGCTTAAGAAAAATTCCATCTCCTGCCCCTGGGCCAGATTTTTCCCGGTATTATTTTCCTTCTGCCGCCGGTGATATTGGCACCACACCCGGCCCCAGGCATGAACGTAAGACAGCTGGCCCTGAATGAAATCGGCCTTCAGGCTGTCGCAGACGATGATGTCGGTATCGGGATCGGCTTCCGCAAACTGGCGGACCACGGCCGAGTCCCGCACCCAAGCCCGGCGCAAAGTGTCGCCCTTCAGGTCCAGCTCCATCAGCCGGCCGCTGATGATGGCGTCCCGGCGCCAGACTAAAGGGTCCTGTTCCAGCATCATCCGTCCCGCAGTCTTGAAGTAGGTCATCTTGCCGCAGGCTGCCCACAGGCTGTCCTGGGCGAATCTGACCTCTCCCGTGGCCACCGCCAGACTGCCGGTCTGGAAGACCTCCATTTTTTTAGAGGTAATCACGCTTTTTTTATCGCGGTTCTTTTTATCATAGGATTCCATTCTGGCCTGGCCGGTAACGAACCCGTAGCCCTGGTCGTGCCAGTATTCCCCGTATTTGCCGTACAGCTTGTTGTTTTGAGAGGAATCTATCATCTCCACGTTTCCGTAGGCGTAGCTTTTGGCCAGGGGCCGGGAATAAGCCAGGGAGTCGGCCGTCAGGTCCCAGCCGACGTCGTTGAGCCGGGGCCGCCCGAAGATGCTGGCCCGGCCGGTGGGCTTGATATAATCGGCCCTGTGGCCGGTGATCTTGACCGTCCTATCGTAGATGGTGACCTTCCCCCAGACCGAGGCCTTTTGGGTCAGGGTGGAGATGCGGGCGGTGTCTCCTTTAAGCACCGTGGAACCGTGGATGATCTCCACCTGCCCGTAGAGCCAGGTGATCTTGTCCTTGCCCGACTGCTGGATCTTCATGTTGTCGGCCGAAAGGACGTAGGGCTGGGTGGCGTCGGCCACGGGCTTGGGGGCCGCCCCCAGTCCGGCCCAAAGCAGCAGCGCCCAGAAACTCATCGGATCCCCTCCAGACCGGTCAAAAGTTCTTTCTTGCCCCGGACGTTGCGCTTAATCTCGATCTCCTTCAGGTCGGGGCTGGCCGTCATGCCCTCGCCCTCCAGCCAATCGCCGTCCTTCTCCAGCCGGACCTTGGACTCGGTGGTGAAGCGCCGGTCTTTGTTGCTCCAGTCCAGAGAGTTCGTCAAAAGTCTCAGGCCGTCGTTGGTGGTCAACACGACATTCTGGCGGGTCTCCATGTTCCGGGTCTCGGTATTGATCTTCCCGGAATCGGCGGTCATGGTGGCGCTGATGGAATCGCCAGCCTTGCGGTAAAAATCAATTTTGAGCTTGAACATCTCCACCAGATGCTGGTCGTTGAAGGTATTGGCCTGTTCGGCCACCAGCACCCAGGACCGCTTTCCGGCCTGGGTCTCGGTCAGCTTAAAGCCCTGAATGGTCTGGGAGGGCGGAAAGTCCGGCTCAACGGCCGGCTGGGAGGCCTGCTCCTTCTTGCACCCGGTCAAGAGCATCAGGATGATGGCAATATATACGTATGTTCTTTTCATCATTTTAAAGTCCAAAGCTTACAGCTTAAAGCTGATAGCTTTAAGCTTGTGGTTTCTCTATCCAGCGCAGGTGCATCCAGACCCACTGGCTTACGTCCTGCTTGATCAGTTCTTCGATGGCCGTGGTCTGTCTCTGGACGTCTTCCCTGAGCCGGGCTTCCTTGTCGGTTAACTCGGACTGGGGCAGGGGCGGTTTGATATACAGGTGATGGATGCCGTCTTTGTCTCGCTGAATGGCCATCGGAATCACCGCCGAGCCGGCCCGGGCCGCCAGGGCCGCCGCCCCGGTGGGGGTTTTGGCCTGGTGCTCGAAAAATTCAACATTGACGCTGGAGACCCGGGTGTCCTGGTCTATCAGGATCCCCAGGGCATGGCCGGAATGCAGGGCCTTTAAGGCCTCCTTGGCCCCGGTGTCCCGGTCTATCGCCTGGATCCCCTGTCCGCTGCGCATATTCAGCACGATGCCGTCCATCCGGGGATCATACATCCGCTTGCCGATCACGCTGATCTTGTACCCGTGCCGGGAGAACCAGACCGGCATAAGCTCCCAGCAGCCGATGTGCCCGGTGACGGCCACCAGGCCCTTGCCCGACTGGTAGACCCGGTCGAAATGTTCCAGCCCGTGGAGCGCCACCAACCGGTCAAGTTCCTCCAGCGGAAGCCCGGAAATTTTTATGGCATCAACCGCGTTCAAGGCCAGGTTCCGGTAGATCTCCAGGCCCAGGGCTTTATGATCCTTTTGCTCCGGAAAGATCAGCCTTAAGTTGAACAGAACCTTGTCCCGTTCCCTGGGCATCAAATGCCAGGCCGCAGGGGCCAAAGCCCTGGCCAGCCACAGGCAAAACGACCGGGGCAGGACCAAAAAGGTCTTTAATAAAAGTCTGACTAGCAGATATTTTAACTGCCGGCGGATTGTTTTATTCACTTACATAATTTACCATACAAAGGCTATCTTTGCAAGACTAAAAATGCCCCCCGCCTGTTAGCGGGGGGCATTTTGATGTGCCGGGTAGGGGCAATTCACGCGTCCTGCGTAGCCGTTAAAAGTGGCAAAGTAGGATGAATTGCCCCTGCATTGAATTTATTGGCTCGTAACCGCTTTCCAATATTTATTCATTCGTTCCCGGCGGCTGGGT
>JACQXR010000085.1 GCA_016208585.1 candidate division TA06 bacterium
CGCGGCAGACCTGTCATCGAGTGAAAATAAAACAAACCAAAAACCACAACCAAAAGGAGAAAAGGACATGAAACGGTCAAAATTCATCTTCGCATTTGTAACATTGCTTTTGGCGTTTGGCATGACGCAAAAAGTTTATGCCCAGCCGCCCGACACCCTCTGGACTGCTCGATATAACGGTTCGGCAAATAGCAATGATGAGGCGCAAGCCTGCGCATTGGATGATTCTGGATATGTTTATGTGAGTGGAGAATCCTACAATGGTTCCAACGACGACATCTTTACTATTAAATATAATCCTGTTACTGGCGATACAGTCTGGACCCGGAGATTTAATAAAAGTGCCGATGGAGCTTATGGGTGTGCGGTTGATGGTTTGGGAAATCTTTATGTAACCGGACATTCTGGTTCCGCAGATATCACAATTAAATACAATGCAATTAACGGTGACACGGTGTGGACCCGCAGTTACAACGGCCCGGTCAGTTGCGATGGTTATGCCTATGCTTGTGCGGTTGATAGTGCGGGAAACCTTTATGTGGTCGGAGAATCAAATTATAATGGCACCAACGACTACCTTATATATAAAGCACAACGGACATTAGTAACACAATTAATTGCCGCCGAGGATAGTGTGAATTATAACTACCTGACAATAAAATACAATACAGCTACTGGTGATACGATATGGACCAGGATATTTGATGGCTCGGTCATTGGCGGTAGTTATGCCCATGCTTGCGCGGTTGATGATTCAGGAAACCTGTATGTAACCGGGTATTCCTACCCCGACTATCTAACCATTAAATATAATGCAGATACCGGAGATACACTATGGACCGCGCGTTATTACCCCGGCTCATCTTATAGTAATGCTGCCTGTGTGGTTGATGGTTCTGGAAATCTTTATGTCGTAGGATATACATACAATGGCGTAAACGCTGACTACCTTACTATTAAATATGATCCAGTTACTGGGGATACAATATGGACCCTCCGGTATAACGGCCCTGACAATAGCGTTGATGCGGCGTTTGGCTGTGCGGTTGATGGCTCGGGAAATCTTTATGTGACCGGAGTTTCTTCCAACGGCGCGAACTATGACTATCTAACTATTAAATATAATACTTCTACGGGCGTGGAGGGGATGCCCGGGGACAGTATACAGAGGATACCGTTAAGGCTGGTGCAGAATAGCCCTAATCCATTTAGCCATGCAACAACCATCAAATACCAAATACCCCAAGCGGGTAATGTTAGTTTGAAGGTTTATAACGTAGCCGGGCAATTAGTCAAGACACTAATAGACGAAAATTCAAACTCTCTCCGCAACAGGGAGGGAAGGGAGGGGTCCGTAACCTGGGACGGTAGAGACCGGAATAACCAGCAAGTCTCCAACGGCATATATTTCTACCAACTGCAAGCCGGGGACAAACAGGCCACCAAAAAGCTGATAAAGCTAAAGTAAAGGGACGTTCATCTGTCGGTTAAGATTTATCTGTGCCAAGTATAAAAGCCGCCCCGCAAACTGCGGGGCGGCTTTTATAGTCTATTGAATATTAAAAATCAGTGTCAATCAGTGTCCTATAGGGTTTGTTCTTGTCACTTTTGCTGCACCCGGTTCTTGGCGTTTATATGTTCCCTTAAACTCCGGCTGAATATATGCCCCCCGTCGCCCTTGGCCACAAAATAAAGATAATCGGTGCGGGCGGGGTAGACCGCCGCCTCCAGCGACTTCCGGCCAGGATTGCAGATGGGGCCGGGAGGGAGACCGATGCGCCTATAAGTATTGTAAGGCGACTTGATCTCCAAGTCGGCGTAGGTCAGCCTGGCATTCTTATGACGGGGCAGGATGTACTCTATGCTGGCGCAGGATTCCAAAGGCTTCTTCAGCTTCAACCGGTTGTAAAAGACCGAGGCGACCACCGCCCGTTCCGAGTCCACTTGGGCCTCGCTTTCCACCAGCGAAGCCATGATCACCGCTTGGTGCAGGGTGCGGCGCTGTTTTTTCAGCTCCTGGTGCCAGGCTGGAGGGATCTGCAACTGGAAATGTTCCAGCATCAAGGCCGCGATCTTATCCGCCGGGGTCTCCCATTCAAAAGAGTAGGTGTCGGGAAACAAATATCCTTCCAGGCCCGGGGCTGAAACATTGAGTCTTTTGACAAAATCCTTATTGGTAAAGGCAGCCATCAATTCTAGGCTGTCATTGCCGGTGGCGGACTGCAGCAGGCCGGCGATCCGGGCCATGGTCAGGCCTTCGGGGATGGTCACTTGGTTGTAAAGGTTGGTGCCCCGGTAAAGCTGCTGGAGGGCTTCCCAGGAAGATAGCGGCCATTCAAATTTGTAGCGTCCGGCCTTGAGGCTTTGGTTGAGGCCCATCAAGGATGATAAGAATTTGAAACTGCGGGGGCTGCTGATCACCCCTTTTTGGTAGAGGTTATAGGCAATGCGGGTGGTGGATTGTCCCTTGGTGATGGTGATTATCTGGCTTTGCCAGCCGGTGTCGGCCGGGGGAGAGACGAAGAACAGCAGGCAGCCGATGGTCCCCAAAGCGACGGCTATCAGGAAAATGGCCAATCCGGCAATGTATTTTTTAGCTGGCTGCATGGTCTTTTAAATAATCGGTAAGGATTATGGTGGCTGCCGTTTTGTCCAAGAGGCATTTGTTGTTCTTAAGCTTTATTCCCGACTGGTGCAGGCTTTGCTGGGCGATCTTGCTGGTGAACCTTTCATCATACAGGTGCACCGGAAGCTGCAGTCTCCGCTCCAGGAATATTTTGGTTTCTTCCACCATCCGGCTGAGGCCGGTGGGGGAGCCGTCCAGATGGGATGGCTTGCCCAGCACGATGGCGGTGATGGGGAATCTCTGCTGATACTCTTTTATTCTGGCCAGCAGGCCCTGCCGGCCCCGGATCTCAAAGCACTCCAGTCCCTGGGCTGTGATGCCCAGTTCGTCGCTGACGGCGGAACCCACCCGGCGCCGGCCCAGGTCCAGGGCCAATATCCTGCCATTAGGCTTTGATTCCGGCATATCGGCAAAAATCCCTTATGGCTTGGGCATGGGCCTTGAAGGCTATGTTCTCGGGCAGCCTGTCGCGCGGGAAAAGTTTTATGGCGCTGGCGTCATCCCCGGGCCGGTAATCTCCGTTCTGAGCGATACCCAGGTAAACTATCAGCACGGCCTGGGTGCGGGGATCGTCGGTTCCGCTGTAAACGCCGATCAATTCCCCGGTACGGATCCTTAAACCAGTCTCCTCGAATATCTCGCGCCTGGCGCAGGCCTTGGGAGATTCCCCGTATTCCATGAAACCTGAGGGCAGGCACCAATCCCCTTGGTGGGGCTGATACTTGCGGCGGACCAGAAGCAGCTTGCCCTGAAGCAATATGATGCAGCCGGCGGCCGGGGCCGGGTTGCGGTAGTAAACGAAGCCGCAGTCGGGGCAAGTTTGGCGGCGATGACCGTCAAGCAGGGCTGGGTTAAGATGAGAACCACAGCTGGGACAATGCTTATAAATCATGATTCAATAACAAATGGATATTATTGTAAAAAGGCTGCGGGTATCAATTCCAGCAGCCTTTTTAAACTTAAGTGCAGGACTATTTTGCCTTTTGAATTTTACCGGACCGCAGGCAGCGGGTGCAGACATCCAGTTTTTTGGTCTTGCCTGCCACCGAAGCGTGAACGGTATGCAGATTGGGGTTCCAGCGCCGGGGCCCTACGTTGTGGGCATGGCTGACGGTATGACCGAAGCTGACGCCCTTGCCGCAGATTTCGCAAATATTACCCAATGGATCTCTCCTTGTTTTAAAAATTACCATGAAAACTATACTGCCGGCCAGTATAAAAACCGTCCGCAGTTGCCGCAGTTGGTGATGGTCTGGTTCCTTTTGGTATTGGTGGCCTGGGAAGTCGGCATCATGATGTAGCAGCCGCAGCAAACCCCGTTGATGACCGGCACCACCGGGCGTCCGTATTTTTGTTTGAGTTTTTTATAGCGGTTCAGTATCTCCGGGTCCACCTGTTTTTCAATCTCGGACAGGGCTTGGTTGAGATGGTCCTGGCTAACTTCTATTTTAAAGCCCATGGCTTCCTGCTTGTTGGCTTCTTCGGTGGATTCTTTGATCATCAATTCCAGGTCGTGAAGGGTTACCAGCAACTCCAATTGAGGATGTATCATTTTATCAGCTTCCGTGTTTTAAAGTTTTTTTTCCAGTTCGTCCATCCGGAAAATAAATTCTTCGGGGGTATCCGCCGTGAACAGGGAGTCGTTGGAAGTCAATCCTTTGGCCAGCTGGGCGATCTTGCCCAGAACGATCAGGTACTGGTTCTGGGGATCGTGGGGCGGGGCGATGATCAAAAAGAAGAGGCGGGAGGTTTTTCTGTCGATGGCATCAAAGTCCACGCCGTTCTTGGACCGGCCCACTATCAGGGAAAGTGAGTTCAAAAGCAGGGAACGGCAGTGGGGGATGGCCACGCCTTTGCCGATGCCGGTGGATCCCAGTTCTTCCCGCTGTTTAAGGTTAACCAACAACATGTGCTGGGCCTTTTCGCCCAGCGAGGTCTGGCCCACTAATTCCTTGAGTATCCCGTCGCGGCTTTGGGCCTTCAGGTGAAGGTTGATCTGCTCGGGCTTTAAAATGTCGCTTAAGTTTATTGGCGCACTACCCATAGTTTTATATTGGCCTCCACTTCGGGATGAAGTTTAATGGGAATGTTATAGACGCCCAGCATTTTGATGGGCTGTTCCAGTATCAGTTTGCGTTTGTCCAGTTTCACGCCTTGGGCCGCCAGAAGTTCGGAGATGTCGGCGGCGGTAACCGAGCCGAAAAGCTTCTCGTCTTCGCCGGCCTGGACGGCGGCGGTGCAGGAGATCTCATTGAGCTTTTTAGCCTGCTCTTCGGCTTCATTTTTCTTGCGGGACAGGCTGAGGGCCTCGGCCTGAATCTTCCGTTCCAGCTGCTTGAGGTTGCCGGCGCCGGCCAGCATGGCTTTGCCCTGGGGCAGAAGGTAATTGCGGGCGTAACCCGGCTTGACCTCCACCACCTGGGTCTTTACGCCCAAAGACGGTATATCCTGAGTCAAAATTACTTTCATTGTTATTTCACTTCTGCAAGATTATATTAACGGTGTTCAGTGACGAAGGGCAGCAGCGCCAGGTGGCGGGCCCTTTTGATGGCGTCGTTCAAGAGCCGCTGGTGCCTGGCGCAGTTGCCGGAGATGCGCCGGGGCACGATTTTGCCGCGCTCGGTCATGAAATGACGCAGTTTTTTATCGTCCTTGTAGTTTATCAGTTCGGCCTTGTCCTGGCAGAATTTGCATTCCTTGCGGCGCATGATCCGCGAAGGAGCATTGGGGTCTCGTCTTTCTCGGGGTTCTCTCATGACAATCCTTTAAGGCGGTTTAGGGTATATTTATTCTACCAACGTAATACTATGTCCGTAAGGGCGTAGATGTAGTGAATCCTGCAAAGCAGGACGGACGAAGTCTGAAATCAGGACAAAGATGCTATGGCCGTAAGGCCATAGCCATTCACTTATTCAGATATCGGGCGATTCCGACGGCTCCTCGGAGGTCGGAGCGGAGGCGGTGGATTCAAAACGCTCCAAAAACCTGACGTTGTCGGCCCGGACCTCCAGAGAATTCCTCTTTTGCCCGGTCTCAGTCTCCCAGGAGCGGCTTTCCAGGCGGCCTTCCACCAGCACCGGACTGCCCTTATGCAGGTGTTTGCCGATGTTCTCGGCCGCGCTCTGCCAGGCCACCACGTTGACAAAAGTAGGCTCGTCCTGCCAGTTCCCGGCCTGGTCCTTAAAACGGCGGTTTAAGGCCAGGGAAAAATTACAGACGGCGGTGCCGTTGGGGGTAAAACGCAGTTCGGGATCGCGGGTCAGCCTGCCGGCCATCAGCACCCGGTTCAGATTAGGGATCTTAAGCTCAGTCATATAATAATGCTCCGGTTATTGGTACAGTTCAATTGAATATTCTAAAAGGGAAGGTCATCGTCGCTCTTGCTGATGGCCGGTTCTTCGTTGGCGACCGGATCGGGTCCTGATTCTGATCCGGTAGCCCCGGTTGCGGCGGCGGAACGGGATTCGCGGTCCAAAAATTCGATCCGGTCTGCCCGGATCTCGATGATGCTGCGCTTTTGCCCGTCCTCGGTCTCCCAGTTGCGGTTCTGAAGTTTTCCTTCCACCAGCACCGCCCGGCCCTTGGCCAGATACTGTTTGCAGAGCTCGGCCAGCTTTTGCCAGGCCACCACTCCCACATAGGTGGCCTCATCCTTCCATTCGCCGGTAGCGCTTTTGTAGCGCCGGTTGAGAGCGATGGTAAAGTTGGCCACGCTGGTTCCGTTGGTGGTCTGCCTAAGCTCGGGGTCCTTGGTGAGGCGGCCGACCATGAAAACACGGTTCAAATCGGCTAAACGTAATTCTGACATGATACTTGATCCTTACTAATTGTAATATAAATATCGGGTGTTATTATAACCAGGTGAATGCCGCTAGGTCAGGCTTTGGCGGGTTTGGGGACTTCCACCGGAGCGGCCACGGTCATCACGCTGGAGGCATGCCCTTTGATGGTCAGGTGCCTGATGATGCTCTCGTCCAGACGGATGTTGCGGTTAATCTCGGCCGGAAGGGTAGCCGGCGAAGTGAACTGGAGGCAGACGTAAAAACCCTCCCGCCGGCTGTTGATGGGGTAGGTCATTTTGCGGCGGCCCCATTTTTCCACCAGGGCTATTTCTCCCTGATGGCTCTTGATCAGCGCGGAGTATTTTTCCACTTGTTTGTCCACCCCGGCCTCGTCAACCGCCGGATCGATGATCAGAACTGTTTCGTAGGCGTTCAATTTTGTTTAAACTCCCCGGTATTGGTTTAGGATATATTTTGCTGATTTAAGTTGATGATGGCCTTGTCCACCCCGGCCCGGATCACTTCAGTGGCTGTCTTTGCCGCCTGTCCGGTCATTAATCCGACTTCTGATCTTTCCGCTTTGGCGAAGCTGGAGAGCACGAAATCGGCCATCTCCAGGGATTCGGGGACCGGGCCCACGCCCAGCCGCAGCCTGGCGAAATCCTGGCTGCTTAAGTGCTTGATGATGGACTTGAGGCCGTTATGCCCTCCATCAGAGCCCCTGGCCCTGATCCGGATTTTTCCCAGCGGCAGGTTGACATCATCGCAGATTACCAGCAGGCGGGAGGCTGGGATTTTTTGATAGCTTAAGGCCTTGGCCACGGCCAGTCCGCTTTGGTTCATGAAGGTCAGGGGTTTTATCAGAAACAGTCCGCGCCTGGCATCGCCGGCGCAGGAATACAAAGCCCGCCTTTTCCAGCTGAACTTAAGCTGTTCCACCAGCAGGTCCAGGACCATGAATCCCAAATTGTGACGGGTTTGGCTGTATTCCCGGCCGGGATTGCCCAGTCCGGCCAGACACCAGATGTTCGTTTTTTTGCCTGAAGCTGAGGAATGCATAAGGGAGGATCAGGCCTAAACCTCTTCCTCAGACTCCTTCTTTTTCTTGGCTACCAGTTCCGGCTCCTTGGGAGCGTTCTCGGCTACAGCGGCTACAGCGGCCACAGCGCCATCGGCAGCCACCGGCTCGGGCTCGGCCCGCGGGGCCAGCACGCTGGCCACCGGCTGGGTGGGAGAGCCGTGCAGTTCGGCTTTTTCCAGTTTGATGTCGGAAATATGCAAGGTCTGCCCCAGTTTCAGCCCCGAGACATCAACCACGATCTTTTCCGGGATATCGGTGGGCAGACAGGAAAGCTCCACCGAGTGCAGGGTCTGCTCCAGTCCGCCGCCTTCGTTCTTGACGCCGGTGGGCTCGCCGGTGAGGACGATGGGCACGTTGATCCGGATCTTTTCAGTCAGCAGAATTTCCTGAAAATCCATGTGCAGCAGGGTATTTTTCAAAGGCTCGGTCTGCACCTGGCGAAGCAGGGCCTTAAGTTGTTTTTTGTCATCGGCCAAATCCAGGTTGATGATCACGTTGTCGTGGGAGGCCAGTTTGAACAGGGGAATCAGATCGGCCGAGTTGATAAAAAGGGAAAGAGCCGGCTGGCCGTGTCCGTAAAGCACCGCCGGAATCTGTCCCCCCCGGCGCATTTTTTTGACCCGCTGTTTGCCGGTCTCCTGCCGGCGATGGGCTGTCAAATTTACTTCGTTCATGTTTGCAGTGGTCTTTCCTTATTCTATTGTTTTGTAGTTATTCCTTTATGGGGTTCGGCACCGGCCTAAACTTTAAACGAACAGCGAGCTGACCGATTTTTCCTGGTGAATGCGCCGGATGGCCTCGGCCAGCAACTTGGCGATGGAAAGCACCTTGATCTTGGCGATCCTTTTATCGGGGGTCAGGGGGATGGTGTTGGAGAGAACCATTTCCTTTATTGGCGAGCGTTCCAGGGAATCAATGGCGCTGCCGGAGAGCACTCCGTGGGTGGCGCAGGCGTAGATGTCCTTGGCGCCGTTCTTTTTCAGGATTACGGCCACTTCGCTGACGGTCCGGGCGGTATCCATGATATCATCAACTATCAGACAGTTTTTGCCGGTCACATCGCCCACCACATTAAGGATCTCGATCCGGTTGGGGCCGGGCCGCCTTTTATCAATTATGGCCAGGGGCGTATCGTTTCCCAGCCGCTTGGCAAAGGCCCGGGCCCGGGGCACGCCGCCGGTATCGGGAGAGACCACCACCAGGTCCTTGAGCTTATGTTTCACAAAATGGCTGATCAGCACTGGCGAGGCGTAAAGGTGGTCCACCGGGATATCGAAAAAGCCCTGAATGGGTTCGGCATGGAGGTCCAGGGTCAGCACCCGGTTGGCTCCGGCCACGGTGATCAGGTTGGCCACTAATTTGGCCGAGATGGGCACCCGGGGCTGGTCCTTGCGCTCCTGGCGGGAGTAGCCGAAGTAGGGGATGACGGCGGTGATCCGTTTGGCCGAAGCCCGTTTGGCGGCATCGATCATGATCAGCAGCTCCATCAGGTTGTCGCCGGGGGAGAAGGTGGGCTGGACGATGAAAACATCGGCCCCGCGGATGTTCTCGTTGATCTTGACCCGGAGCTCCCCGTCCGAAAAACGGCTGATGGTGCAGTCGCCTATGGGCTGGCGCAAGGCCTTGCAGATATCTTTGGTCAGCCAAGGGTTGGCGGTGCCTGAAAAGATCTTCATGCTCGTTCAAAATATCAGTTTAAAATTAGAATTACTAATGGGAGCGTATATTAGTAGACATTCCGGTTTCTTTTAAATCCAATATAATTAGTGTATTTAGCGTGTTTCGGTGGGGAAAAGTCTACTATTGGTTCGGCTACACTCACCACAAGTATCCGCTCTGATTAGTACTATATCGTGTCTGGCTCCGCGTATCTCCTATTCACTGCGAAGATATTCCATGGTGGCAGGAGTTCAATATCTACCAGGAAATCCGAAATCGCAGAGTATTTATCGGAATCGGCAGGCCACCTGTCAAGCTCCCAAGGATATATGAATCTCCTCTCCTGGAAGCCAGACGCTACGAGAATCTCTTCAAGGACCCATTTATCAAGACCCAGTCCGATATAGCCCGTGAAATGGGCATTACCAGAACCAGAGTCAGCCAGATAATGGCATTCTTGAAACTGGCACCCGAAATCCAGAAAGAACTCCTTGCACTTCAGGACCAGAAAGCGCTCCAATTCTTCTCGGAACGTCGATTAAGACCGCTTCTTAATATAAAAGAACCGTCAATACAAATACAAGAATTCAACAAAATGAAAGAACAGATGTCACATTAATATCTGACTTGTGTAAATACAATATTATTTCTCACAAAATTATATTCATAATAAAGTATTGGCATAGCAAGATTTTTTGCATTAAATACATTAAACGCATCTCGGATTTCTTGCCAAAAAGTGGTTGGATTCCCATTTGAGTCCAATTTCTTTCTTCTTAACCTGTTATTACCAGAATTTGGAATTTCTCGCGCCACAACAATAGGTTGAATATTCGCATTTATTGCCCCATTTATATATTGACTAGTCCAATTTATATATTTGAATATTTGACGAGTAATAGTCGGGGTAACTTGTTCATCTTTGAGCTCCATTATTTTATACTGTCGAATATTACGAGGCAGATTGATAATTGAAAATATATCTATACTTCGCATTCCAACTCCACACTTTACTTCGTTACCTAACCAAATGATTTGGCTTGCAGGATCTGTGATTGTATCAAGGGTTTGATTTACATTCAACCCGGAATTTTCTGTAAAATATGCTTGTAGATGAATTTCAAATGCCCTACTACTATTTGCAAGTTTCAGAATTTGAGGAAGAATAGGAGTCGCAGGATTTGTCGCGCCTGCATATCGCTTTCTTCCATTCGAGACAACCTTAATCTCTTGACTTGATGCATTATAAGTAAAACCATCTGAATTATTATACCGTAAAGGCCGGTTGTTATTAGCACGCTGTATCATATCTATGAGACGATCAGACTCTTCGATTGTCAATGGAGTACATCCTCTTTGCCCCTTTAATTTCCTGTATATTAGGCTCCAAAGTATTTCTTTAGCATATACTGGTAAGTTATCAAGGGCCTGATATTCCACAACTCCTTTTGAATATACATCTGCTGGGTCAATCCTCACTCTATAAATTAGTTTTTTACCTAGTTGCTGTTCAAGATAAGTCGGATTACCCGAGTCTTGAATAACAATGGGATTTATATTCGCAATTTTAAATATGCCAAAGAATCCGCCATCTATACCGGAACTTTCTTTGGTTTCTAAATAGAATATAACCCTATCTCCTATTCTGACTCTTTTAATATCTGAAAGGAGCCCGATATGATCATTAGCGTCTGCTGCCCCAGTCCCTGCAAACAAATATTCCAGGTGTATTGGAAACGATGATTCATTTACTATAAAAACATGTGTTGTCATTTTTTTACTTTCTTAAAAAGCAAAATATATTCATGTTTAAAAATATAAAAACCGCCAACTAAAGCTCTGTATCTCCAGAGTTCTTTTTGATTCATTTTTCCCTTTGTTTCTTCAAAATTTTTAACTATAACAGATTTTAACATATATCCTCTTTTTAAAACTTCGTTCATAGTGTAAAATCCCAAGGGTACCCATTCGCCTTTTGAATATTTATCTCCGATAACTACTGCAAAATATCTACCTTTATCAAGAACATCATATGTGTTGTCTACAATCTTACCAAAAAGATTTAAAAATTCTTCCATGGTTTTAGCGTTTGATAAATCTTTATTATTATTACTGAATTTTATGATATTCCAATAAGGTGGGTGCATTATTAAGAATTGGATAGATTTTATTCCTCTCGTTTCTAATTCTTTTTTAAAGTTTAATTCTGTGCTGTCTGCATTTATCACCTCTGTTTTAGCATTAAAACTATTTTTTTCATTGGAGATATTTTTATTTGCTAATTCAACTATTTCAGGTAACAATTCAACCCCTATTCCATTTCTCCCTAATCTCTTACACTCAATTAAAGTTGTTCCGCTTCCTAAAAAAGCATCCAAAACCCACTCGCCCTGCTTTGTATACCTCCTTAGAAACTGGTTCGGGATTTGTGGAATAAAATTACCCCAATAACCTGCGTTATGCGCTCCAGACTTATTTCTTTTATCTAAAATCCATAAACTTTCTGTAAGGATATCGTCATATTCTTTCCAGCGATTAAGATTTAAATCATTGATTTTACTGCTCTTAACTTCTGTTAATCCCTTTTTTAATCGGTTAATATAATATTTTGCTCTTTCCATAGTCTGAGCATCTGCTATTTGGGTTAGGTCTTCTAACAGAATATCTTTTTTGACTTTTGCAGTTCCACCATTGGATAAAATATTTAATATACCGATATTATCCTTTCTTGGATTCTGAATAATATCAATAATTTTTTTAGTTTCTAATCTCAGTTTAATGCTTTCGTTAATTTCTTCTATTTTTGCTAAAACTTCTAAAAACATATCTTGGTTTATGATAGTCTCTTTTCTCCAATCAACCCTATCATTACCCTGTTGATAAGTAATGGTTGAGGGTACTCCTTCTTTTACAAAAAGTTGTTTATGTCTTTTTTGCTTATACCTTACTCTTTTTTTCATTTTTCACCTTAAACTATATCTTTAATCCCCTGCACTGTTAACCACTTCTTTTAAGTGCAGTGGATTGTATTGACTGGCTCGGGGGCAGGGACTCGAACCCTGGTTCTCAGCTCCAAAGGCTGGTGTCCTACCAATTGGACGACCCCCGAATACAATTAACAATGAACAAAATATCAATTAACAAAAAAATGGAAAAAGTGGAAAGATATATTAGTGGTGTCTTTGTGTTAGTGCCACTTCGATAAACTCAGTGCATCGCTTTGTGGCAAAAATCCTGGGGCAATAAAAAATTGACACCAGGCCGCTTGAAAGAGTCAAGCTTGGTAAGCCGCATGGAGATGTCTCTGGACCATTTCGGCCAGTGACGCAGCGACCTACTGTCAATTATTATATTTGCCCGCTAAATTCACGAGAGAAAATCGGGATAAAAAATATTTTTCGTGCCCCTTCGGCACGGCTCAGGGCATGCCTTTAGCGGGGAAAGGATCATTCCTGTTATTTCTCTTCGGACGGGATCTCGGTTTCGGCGGGTTTGGAGCCGCCGTCCTTAAGTGCCTTGTGATATTCGTCCAGAATTGATTTTTCCAGCATCAGCCGGGTCTCGGCGTTGATGGGGTGGGCGATGTCCTTGTAAGTGCCGTCGGTCATCTTGCGGCTGGGCATGGCAATGAAGGGCCCGTTGATCCCCTGGATGATCTTGATGCCGCGCACCGCAAAGGCGTTGTCGAACGTGACGTTGGCAAAGGCCAAAAGCTTGCCGTTGTCCTTCTGCCGCAGCGAAACCTTGATCTCGGTGATCTTCATGCAAGTTATCCTTTTCGTCCGTTAATAGCTTGGTGGATGAATTCGCTTTGTATTGTTGAGTTCATTGTAAAAAGGTAGTGATGTGCCTTCACTGAAAAACGGCTTTTCTACTTGACCCTAGTGCGATTATTTTATGCAAGGGATACATTTTTAATAGTCTGAAAATCGTAAATGGTGCTTTTTACAGGGGACTCATTGTTTTTAGGATAAACTTCTTTTAGGATTTTTGGCTGATGGCGTAAAAGCAGCAGGGCCATTGCGGTTTCAACTTTGAAACGGCCTGGCGGGAGGCTTCGGCATCGCAAAAGATCCCGAAGACCGAGGAACCGCTGCCGGACATCAGGGCGCCCAGGGCCCCTTGTTGAACCAGTCGCTGCTTGATCTCCGCTATCAGAAGGTGCGAAGGCATCACCGCTTTTTCCAGGTCGTTGAGGAGGAGCTTGGTCAGCTGTCCGGGGTCGGGTTCCGATAGAGAATCAGAAACAATTATTTTACTAAATTCTGACCCTTTTGTCAATGATATTTTAAGGTTTTTATAGGCCCAAGCGGTGGAAACCCCGAATCCGGGATAGACGATCACGAAATGATAAATTTGCCCCCAGTCCAAAGGTTTTATATTTTCTCCCCGGCCGGTGACCAGGGCGGTGCCGCCCCTTAAAAAGAACGGGACGTCCGAGCCCAGGGAAAGGGCCAGACGGTGGAGTTCCATATCGCTAATCTCCATGCCCCAGAGCCCAGCCAGGCCCAGCAGGGCGGACGCGGCATCCGAAGACCCGCCGCCCAAGCCCGCCCCGACCGGGATGTTCTTGTTCAAGGTGATTCTTGCCCCGGGAAGCTTGTCATCCTGAGAAAGACCGCCGGCAATGCTCCCGGAAGATCTCACCTTTTCCTGCAGCAGCCTGGCGGCCTTGACCACCAAATTCTTTTCGTTAACCGGCAGGCGCCCGTTGTTGCAGGTTAGAACGATCCGTCCGTTCTCCAAAGGCTGAAACTCCAGCTCGTCGCACAGCGAGACCAAATGGAAGATGGACCGCAGGTTGTGGCGCCCGTCGGGCCGTTTGTCCAGCACTTCAAGATGAAGGTTGAGCTTGGCGTAGGCTTTTAGCCGGATTGATGACAGCATAAAAAATATTATACAACATTCCGGATCAAACTTAAAGATTTATTTTTACCTTTATTTTTACTTTTAGTCTTGAATTATTTTTTTGATAATGGTATATTTAATGTTTATAAAAATAAAGGCAATTACCTAACCCGGACAAGCCGGAACCAAAAGGTTATTTATGTTCTTTTTCTTTTTTGTGCCGCCCCTTCGTTTGCAAGGCAGGTTGGCTTGCTCAGGGCAGGCTCCATAAAAAGAACCAAAAAGAAAAAAGCTCGTCGCGTAAAATTATCCTGGCCATGCTTACGCTAAAGCTACAGCAGGCCCGCGTTGCGCTTTATCATTTATGCCTCCCCGCCGTGGCGGGGTATACGGCGTCTTTTGCGATGCTCACTGATAATTTTAATGCGACCTACCGGGGCTTTTTCGTGAACAAAAAACGTCGTTGTTACTCGTTGACTTGTATAACGTTACAAAATCGCTTAAAGCCGGAGAGCTGCTATTCAAACAGGGCGATCCCGGCGATGAGATGTTCCTCATCCGCTCCGGCAAGATAAAGATCACCCGCTCGGCCGGAACCATCGAGAAGACCCTGGCGGTGCTCAAGGAGGGCGATTTCTTCGGCGAGATGGCGGTGATCGACGGCAGCCCCCGCTCGGCCGCGGCCACGGCCATCGAGGAGACCAAGCTGCTGATAGTGGACCGGGAGGCCTTTAACTCCCAGCTCAAGAACAATCCCATGATCGCCTACGTGCTGGAGACCATGTCCCGCCGCTTGCGGGAGACCAACAAGCAGGTGGAGTTCCTTTTGATCCGCGACGAGATGAGAAGGGTGGTGGCCATGCTGGTGTCCATGGCCAAGGAACGGGGGGCCAACACTCCGGACGGCGTGGTGATAGATTTTCCCTACGACTACAACACCCTGGGCGGGATGGTAGGGATGGAGGCCTTCAAGACCGAGGAGATCATCAAGAAACTTTTGAGCCTAAACCTGATCAAGATCGAAGACCGCAAGCTGATAATGCCCAGCCTCAGCGACATCGACGAGTACCTGAGATACATCACCCTCAAGGAAAAATTCTCCTCCTGATAGGGAACCAACCACGGAAACGCGGAAATGCCAAAAGCACTGAAATGTATAAATGTATAAGGGAAGTGCTGAGATTATTGATGTTTCAAGTTTTCCTTTCAGGCTTCAGTGTTTCCGGGGTAAAGTATTTCGATAAAATTTTAATTGCGACTGGAATTCATGCAGGAATATCTGGATCTAGTAAAACATATACTAGACAACGGGACGGCGCAGAAGAACCGCACCGGGGTGGATGCTTTGAGCTGCTTCGCCTGTTTCTACCAGGTAGATCTGCAAAAGGGCTTTCCTTTGCTGACCACCAAGAAGGTCAATTTTGAAGCCATGCTGCACGAGCTTTTCTGGTATTTAAGCGGCCAGGCCCACATCAGGGAACTCCGGGAAAAAACCAGGATCTGGGACGCCTGGGCCGACGGCGAAGGCCGGCTGGAAACGGCCTATGGCAGGTTCTGGCGCAGGTTTCCGGTTCCTTCCAAAGCAGCCGAGGGCGAGAAGTGGGGCAGCCGCTGGGTCACACAAGATCCCGAGACCGGGGACAGGGTATTCGACCAGATCCGCTATATCAGAGACATCTTAAAAGAGATAAAACAAAACCCGGCCACCCCCAACCGGCGGCGGATGGTGGTCACGGCCTGGCATCCCGGGAACGCCGCCGAGAGTAAACTGCCGCCCTGCCATTATACCTTCTGCTTCAATGTCATCGGCGAGCGCCTGAACTGCCACCTGACCCAGCGTTCCGGGGATGTAGCCTTAGGGATCCCCTTCAACCTGGCCTGCTATTCGCTGTTGAACATGATGCTGGCCCAAGAGACCGGGTTTAAGCCCGGCCGGTTTGCCCACGCCATCATCGACGCCCATATTTACGCCAATCATATCGAAGGGCTTAAACAACAGCTGACCCGGGAGCCGAAGAAACTGCCCAATGTCCATATCGCCGCCAAGCCTTTCTTTGAACTCACATCTTCTGACATCAGTTTGGAAGGCTACGACCCGCATCCGGGAATCAAGTTCGCCCTGGCGGTATGAGCGGGCCGGAAAAGATAATCATCGTGGCCATGACCCGCGGCCGGGTGATCGGCCTGAACGGTAAAATGCCCTGGCACATTCCGGCTGACCTGAAACTCTTTAAAAAACTTACCCTGGGCGGCACGGTGATCATGGGCCGCACCACATACGATTCCATCGGCAAACCCCTGCCGCAGAGGAACAACATCATAGTCAGTGCCACCGTCAAAGAACTACCGGGAGCAACAGTCTGCCCGACTTTTGAAGAAGCAGTGAAAAAAGCGGAAGGTTTTGGCCGGGACATATTTTTCATCGGCGGGGCCAGCATTTACCAACAGGCCCTGGCAATGGCAGACCAGATGCATGTCTCCTGGGTCAAGCAAGATTTTGAAGGCGATACTTATTTCCCGGAATTTGACCTGAACCGGTGGCAGGAAACTGAAACGAAGGAGTATCCGGAGTTCACCCATATTGGGTACCGGCGGAAATAGCACAACCTCTGTTCTTACATAACACCAAGCCGTCGATTGATAATATCAACTATATATTTTTTAAAATGATCGAACGTTATACCCTTCCCAAAATGAAGACCATTTGGAGCGAACAGAACAAATTCCAGAAATGGCTGGAAGTGGAGCTTTTGGCTTGCCAGGCCCAGGCTCAATTGGGCAATATCCCGGACAGCGACCTTAAAAACATCCAAGCCAAGGCCCGGTTCCAAGTGGAAAGGATCAACCAGATCGAGGCCGAGGTCCACCACGATGTGATCGCCTTTTTGACCAACCTCTCGGAACATATCGGACCGTCCTCGCGCTACGTGCATCTGGGCATGACCTCGTCCGACGTGCTGGACACCGCCTGGGCCGCGCTGATGAAGGAGGCCGGCCAGGTCATTTTGGAAGACCTGCAAAAACTTGCGGCGGCCCTAAAGGGGAAAGCCTTGGAGCACAAGAACACCATAATGATGGGCCGGAGCCACGGGATCCACGCCGAGCCCATCACCCTGGGGCTTAAGTTCGCCCTGTGGTGGCAGGAGGCCCTGCGCAATACCGACAGGATGCAGAGAGCAGTTGATTCGGCGGCCTGCGGCAAGATCTCCGGGGCGGTGGGCACTTTCGCCCACATTGACCCCAAAGTGGAGGAGTTCGTCTGCCGGGAACTGGGCTTGACCCCGGAGCCGGTCTCCACCCAGATCGTCCAGCGCGACCGGCATGCCGAGTATTTGTGCACCTTGGCCGTGATCGCCGCCAGCCTGGAAAAGATAGCCCTGGAGATCCGCCACCTGCAGCGGACCGAGATCCGGGAAGCCGAGGAGCCATTCGCCAAGGGACAAAAAGGCTCTTCGGCCATGCCCCATAAAAAAAACCCCATCATCTGCGAACGCATTTGCGGCCTGGCCCGGCTGGTCCGGGGCAACGCCCAGGTGGGGTTGGAGAACGTGGCCCTCTGGCACGAACGCGACATTTCCCATTCCTCGGCCGAGCGGGTGATAATCCCCGACAGTGCCATCGCCCTGGATTACATGCTTAACAAGGCGGTCTGGCTGATCGAGGGACTGAACGTTTTTCCCCCAAGGATGCTGAAGAACATCGAAGCTTCCGGCGGGCTGATCTTTTCCCAGGCCCTGCTGCTGGCCTTGGTGGACAAGGGTCTGACCCGGGAACAGGCCTACGTCGCAGTCCAGAAGAACGCCATGCGGGTCTGGGAACAGGGAGGATCGCTGAAAGAGCTGGCGTTAAAGGACGGGGAGATCAGCCGGAATATCAGCCGAACGGAAATGGAAGAGATATTCAATATAAATAAATTTCTGCGCAACGTTGACTATATTTACCAAAGAATAGGGCTCCGGTGAGCTTCATTTTTCAGGAGGATGAATCATGTCCATGACCATAATAGCCTTTGCCCTGGCCGCCCTGTTTCTGGTCCTTTTTCTGGTCAGCAGCGGCGGGGCCGGCAAGAAAACGGCCGGCCTGAAGGAAGCCCAGGAGCGGCTGGCCCGGCTTCAAATAGAGGACCGGCGCCAGAGCGATCTGGTCCAGAACCTGAAGACCAACATGGCCACCCTGGAAAAGGAGAAGAACGAAAGGACCCGGGTGTTCATGGTGCTGTTAGAGCTGGCCCGGACCTTAAGCGGGAATATCGAGCAGGAAAAACTGCCGCCGTTGCTGCTGCGGATCGCCCAGCAACTGTTCGACGCTGAAGAACTGATATTCTTTAAACCGGAGGATGACGGCCATGCGCTGGCTGCCGCCGCCCAGATCGGGGTGGATGAAAAAACGGCCAGGTCGTTGAACCTTAAGGTCGGCAACGGCTACCTGGGGCACACCGCAGCCAAAAGGTTAGTGATGACTAAGGAAGATTTTGCTACTGAAAGCAATCTGATCAAACAGCATATCGAGGCCACTAAGGAAAGCGGGATCGCTCCGGTGCTGTGCCTGCCCTTGGTGCAGCACAATGTCCTTTTGGGCCTGGTATCCATCGGTAAAATAACCCAGCGGGCCAAGGAGGAGCGCAACATGCTGATGATCTACCAAAGCCTGGGGTCCATGGCCATGGAGAACGCCCGGATGTTCGATCAGCTGTATACCAAGGACCGAATGACCGATCTGTTCAACTGGCGTTATTTTGAGGAACGGGCTCAGGCCGAGTTGTCACGCTCCAAACGTTTCGGCCACAAGCTTTCCTTTACCCTGCTGGACCTGGACAACTTCAAGACCTTTGCCGAAGCCAACGGCACCCAGGCCGCCGAAAAGGTGCTGGCCAAAGTAGGGGCGTTGCTTAACGAGTGCGTCCGCAAGATCGACATTCCCTGCCGGATGTCCGAGGATTCTTTCGCGGTGGCCCTGCTGGAGACCGAGCGGGTCCAGGCGGTGCAGTTCGCCGAAAAAATAAAGAAGATCATCGAGGAAGCGCTGTCCACCATTGACCAGGCTTTTGCCTCCCAGAGCCTGACCGTGACGCTGGCGGTGATGACCTTCCCCGACGACGGATTCACCATGGCCGAGATGTTCGATTCCGCCGCCAAAAAACTGGCCGAGGCCCAAGCCAAGGGCGGCAGCGTGATCATCAAAAACATTTCCGAAGAGACAGCCTAGGCGGTAAAATCCGAATATCAAAACCCGAAATCTCAAACAAATGCAAATGACCAAAATTCCATAAAACAAAATCAATTTTGGGTTTCGGGAATTTTTAATTCATAATTATTTAGGATTTTACCGCAACAGCGGCACCCCGTTTAACACGCTGTGGCGGTGGCTGCAGCGGTGGCGGTATTCGTATTTAGGATTTGCCCAAGCTCATTTCAATATTCATTTAGTTTAGAAAACGGTTTGTCAACACATGAAGATCGCACCCGAGGGTTTTGCCACCATCGCCATAGCCTTTTTGCTGGCCGCTGTTGCCCTGGCCGCCTGGATATTCTGGCGCGGGGCGCCCCTGCTTTACCTGACCCTGGGTTTCGGCCTGGTGTTTTTGTTCATGCTGTTTTTTTTCCGCGACCCGGCCCGCAGCGGCAGTTTTGAACCGGGGCAGTTAGCCTCGCCGGCCGACGGCAAGGTGGTGATTGTCCGGGAGACCGAAGATGCTTTTCTCCATAAACAGAAGGTTTTGCAGGTCAGCATCTTTTTATCGCCGATGGACGTCCACATCAACCGGATACCGGTTACGGGAAAAGTAATATACCAGCAGTACCATCCCGGCAAATTCCTGCCGGCCTTTGAGGGAAAGGCCTCGCTGGCCAACGAGCAGATGCATCTGGGAATAGAGAGTGCTTATGGGAAAATTTTAATGAAGCAGATCGCCGGTATTCTGGCCCGCCGGGTGGTCTGCTATCCCAAGCTCGGGGACTCTGTAATTGCCGGACAGAGGATGGGACTGATGAAATTCGGCTCCCGGATAGACCTGCTGCTGCCGCTGGGGACCAAGGTCAATGTGAAGGTGGGGGATAGGGTTCTGGGCGGGGTTTCTATCATTGGAGAGATGCAGTCAATGCAGTAGAAATATTTCAATCCGATAAGGAAAGGAGATTAAAATGATTATGGAATACATCCAGGAAGCCTTTCGACGGGCCAGATATGAAATCATCGATGATGATGAGCCGTTTTATGGGGAAGTGCCGGAACTTAAAGGGGTATGGGCGCAAGGGAAAACATTGGAGGAATGCCGCGAAAATCTTGCCGATGTAATTGATGGCTGGATTTTGGTTCGTCTAAGAAAGGGTCTGGCGATACCCCAGTTGGGCAAGAGACAGATTAAAGAATTGGAAAAGGTAGCTGCCTATGGCTAAGCTTACTCCTGTTAAGTGGGCAATATTTGTTCAACGGCTGCGTCAATTGAAATTTGAAGGCCCGTATCAGGGCAGTAAGCATCCTTATATGGTGAAAGGGGATTTAGTCCTAACCATACCAAATCCCTTAACCTCTGAAAAACGGGGTAAGTCCAGTAAAATTATGGTAAAATTATGGCATTAAACTCCCTTTTTATTCCCTCTGGGTTTGAAAAGACCCTCCTTAAATTAGCATCCGCCTTCACCAAATATGATATCCCCTATGCTATCATTGGAAGCCTGGCTTCCTCTCTTTACGGAAAATCAACATTTAT
>JACQXR010000086.1 GCA_016208585.1 candidate division TA06 bacterium
AGCCAAAGGCCGTTATATTGCCCGGATGGACGCCCACGCAGTCTACGGCAAGGATTATTTAAAGAACTGTCTGGAGGTCATGGAAGCAACCAAAGCCGATAACGTGGGCGGCCCGGCGTTGTCGTTGCCGAGCAGTAAGACCGCCATGGCTCATTCCATCGTCCTGGCCCATTTAAGCCCGTTCGGCCTGGGCGGCGGAACGTTCCGCAACCCCAACGCCGAGGGTTGGGTGGAAACGGTCTGGCCAGGTTTCTATAGGCGCGAGGTTTTTGAAAAAGTGGGGTATTTGACTTTCAGCGTACCGCGGGCGGAGGATATAGAATTCAATGCCCGGGCAAGAGAAGCCGGGTTCAAGATATATTTATCGCCCAAAATAAAGTCGTATTATTACTGCCGCGATACTCTAAAAAAAATATGGATCCAGCGCTGGAGCGATGGCGTCAGCATTGCCAGGATCCTGAAAATAAATCCCAAAGCGCCGCGGCTGCGTCATTTCATTCCTCTGATCTTCATTTCTTCGCTGCTGTTGCTTTCCGCGCTGGCTCTAATATCAGCCCCGCCAGGTTCAATAAGTTTAACAAGTTTGAAAGGTTTAAACTTGTTCAACCTTTCCAACGTTTCAAACAGCATCGGCCTGGCGGCTACGCGTCTGCTGCTGCTGGAACTGCTGGCCTACTTCTCCGCTATGCTTCTGGCTGTCATACAAGCGGGCAAAACAAAGTTTACCGTTTACAGTTCAAAGTTTGAGAATGTTACCGGCCAAGATGGGAACCAACCGCAACCGGTCAACAACTTAACTGTAAACGGGCAAACCGTAAACGGCAAACAGGAGAACTCAACGTTAAACGGCCAAACTGTAAACTGCCCTTTGACACGGCTCAGGGCAAGTAAACAGCCGGACCCAACGCCAAACGTCCCAACTGTAAACGGCAAACGGTCGTTCGGCTCCCTTGCCCTGCTCCCCGTCGTCTTTGTTACCCTGCACTTCTCCTACGGACTGGGATCGCTCTGGGGGCTTATCTCACTGCCGTTATTCGTTAATAGGAAATTGGAAAACAGGTAATTGGGTGTATGGGACGCGGATTCCATTGCAACAATTTGTGGACCTTGGCGAAGACACAGGCAATAAAAACCGTTCTCCAAACATTGACTTTTGACCAAATAATGTATATAATGGTAATATACAATACAAAAATGGTGTCCGCATGATCGCTTACCCTCAGTTCAATGGTTTTGACGGGGATTCCGCCAACCGGGACAAGAACAAAAATAAGCATCAGGTTGAATGGTGGGAATGCGAGGAAGCTTTTTTCAACCAGCCGTTATACGTTCAATCCGATGCCGCTCATTCGCACCAGGAACCAAGATATTACGCCCTGGGCAAAACCGGCCAGGGGCGGCTGTTGTTCATTATTTTCACCAACCGCAGGTCAAAGATCAGGATCATTTCCGCCCGCGACATGCACAAAAAGGAAAGGCGCATTTACCATGAAAAAGCTCAAAAAGATTCCGGTATTTAAAACCCCCGGGGCCGAAGAGAAATTCTGGGCGGCGCACGATTCGGCCGATTATGTCGATTACACTACGGCCCGCCCGGCCCTGTTCACCAACCTCAAACCGTCCAGCCGCACCATCTCCATCCGTCTGCCCGAATCCCTGCTGGAAGCGCTGAAGCAGCTGGCCAACAAGCAAGATGTGCCATACCAGTCGATGCTAAAAATGCTGCTGGCCGACAAGGTCGGGGAAAAAATGCAGCTGAAATCCAGGTAACGCCCGCCTCTTACGGCAAAAGTCCAAAGCGGCGGGCCGTGTCCGGTATGTATGTAGTTGCCACTGAAAAAGACCCTTTTCCCGCGCTTGCGCCCCGCCAACGGCGGGGCTATAGCGCGCAGGCGCGAAAAACGCGAAAAACCACCGCTGTAGCCACCGCCGTTGGGCGGGGCAAACGGGGCAGGCACGAAAAAGAGAATTTCCATAACCTATTGATCACAAAATATGTTAAAGTAATATTCTGAATTCAACATTTCGCGCTTTTTCGAGTGTTTAGCCCCGCCATTGCCACCGCTTTGCAGGGCAAGCGGGGTAAACTGGGTTTTTCAGGGAGAACTATGTATGTATGTATGTAGAATGAATAATTCTTGGTGCCTGGGTGTGAGAAAAAATCTGCGCTAATCTGCGCCATCTGCGGATGGATAGGCCTGAATCCCCGATCAAGCCGGGAATGACGAACACGGGATTGCTTCATTTGCCGGGCATAATTGCCATCTCGCAATGACTCATTCCTTTAAAGGAAAGCCTGAAGCGCCTCTTGAGTCTCTGTGGCCAAGGCCTCCCATATAACCATTAACCTGATAACCAACGAATGCTAAGCTATCTTATCGTGCTGATAACCGCCTTGGCGGCCACCGTGATATTCCTGCCGCTGGCAAAAATAATGGGCCGGAGGATGAATATCTGGGACCATCCCGACGAATTGGGGATGCACCAAAACTCCACTCCCCGCAGCGGCGGCATCGCCATTATCTTCGGCATCTGGGTGGCCCTGGAGGCCTGCTGGCTGCTGTCCGGGCTGAACATGGGGGAGCGCCAGCTGGCGGCCATGGGGATCGGCAGCCTGGAATTGTTCATCATCGGATTATTAGACGACCTGCACGAGATCAAACCCCAGATCAAGGCTATCGGGCTGGTTGCGGCCGGCATTACCATCATGCTGGTCTCAAGACACCTGCCTTTAACCGGCTACGAGCGGCTGGATTTCATGCTGGGGATCTTTGTCCTGATCGCCGGAGCCAACGCCCTGAATTTTATGGACGGCATGGACGGCCTGGCCTCGGGGCTGACGGCCATCACCAGCCTGGGATTTCTGACCCTGGCCCTGCTGGCCGGCGATGTGATTCTGGCCTGCTGGGCGGCCATCCTGGCCGGGGCGGCCGGGGGCTTCTGGACCGTCAATAAACCGCCGGCCAAAATATTCATGGGCGACTCCGGCAGCCTGGTGCTGGGGGGGGCGCTGGGCTGGATGGCCCTGATGCTGGGTTCGCACGGCCCGGTTTTTCTGCTGGCGGCATTCATTCTGCTCTCCTGGCTGGTGATCGATGCCAGTCTAGCCATCATCCGCCGGATCGTTATGCATCGGGACATCTTTAGCGGCGACCGCCGCCACGTTTACGATCTGATGTATCATCGCTATGGATCGGTCTGGAAGATCAACCGCGTCATGTGTCTTTTCCAATTGATCTTCGTTCTGCTGGCGGTTTCGTCGCGGTACCTGCATTGGACAATTCCGGCCGGGCTGGCCCTGGTCCTGTGGCTGGGGATAGTATTCTGGATGATACGGCTGGGGATGTTTGCGCCGGTGGATCCAGGCGGAATTCCAATCACCAAAGAGGCCAAAAGCTGGAACCGGGATCCGATGGAGGAGTGAGAATACAACCAATACGGCCTGAAGGCAATACGTTTTACGAACGACCCGACAGTAAACAACGATGAATAAGCGATAAAACAAATGGGGTCTATTTAATGAAAAAACTTCTATCCGGCAACGAAGCTGTGGCCCGGGGAGCCTGGGAGGCCGGGGTCAACGTGGTGTCGGCCTATCCCGGCACGCCCTCCACCGAGATCCTAGAAAACCTGGCCAAGTGCAAGGAGATCTACGCCGAGCTGGCCACCAACGAAAAGGTAGGGCTGGAAGTGGCGGCCGGCGCTTCGTTCGCTGGGGCCCGGGCTTTAACCTGCATGAAGCACGTGGGATTGAACGTGGCGGCCGACCCGCTGTTCTCCATGGCCTACAGGACAACCGCTATTACGCCAAGATGGCTAAGATCCCCTGCCTGGAGCCTTCCGACTCCCAGGAATGTCTGGAGCTGACCAAGCTGGCCTTTGAGCTGTCGGAAAAGTTCGATACCCCGGTGCTGCTGCGCCTGACCACCCGCATCTCCCATTCCAAGGGGGTGGTGGAGCTGGGCGAAAGGAAGGAACACCAGCCTACCGGTTACGTCAAGAACATCGCCAAGAACATCACCATCCCGGCCCACGCCCGCAAGATGCACGCCAGGGTGGAGGAACGCCTGAAGAAACTGGCTGAATACGGAGAAAGTTTTTCATACAACAGGATAGAAAAGGGCGACAAAAAACCGGGGATCATCACCAGCGGCATATCTTACCAATATGCCAGGGATATATTCCCTCAAGCCTCCTACTTAAAACTGTCATTGACTTTTCCGCTTCCGGTCAAAAAGATCACCGACTTCATCAACTCGGTGGACGAAGTTTATGTGATCGAAGAGAACGACAGTTTTCTGGAAGAACAGATAAAAGCTTTGGGCTACAAGGTCTCCGGCAAAAACGCCTTTGAAAAGGAGATCACCGGAAAGTCCAAGGTTCCGATCATGGGAGAGCTGGATCCCACCGCGGTAGCCAGAAGTTTTGGCCTGCAAAAAGAGCCGGCCTACCAGAACATCACCGTCCCCGGCCGGCCGCCGGTGCTCTGCCCGGGCTGCCCGCACCGCGGGGTCTTCTTCGCCCTTAATAAACTGAAGCTGACGGTTACCGGAGACATCGGCTGCTACACCCTGGGGATGATGGACCCCTTAAACGCCATGGACACCGTGATCTGCATGGGCGGCAGCATCACCGCGGCCATGGGACTGGAGAAGGCCTTAGGGCCCGAAATGGCCCAGAAGACCGTGGCGGTGATCGGCGACTCCACTTTCTTCCACTCCGGAATCACCGGACTGATAGACATGGTCTACAACAATTCTAAAGGGACGGTGATCATACTGGACAATCGGATCACCGCCATGACCGGGCATCAGCAAAATCCCGGCACCGGCAAGACCCTGCAGGGGCAGGAAGCCCCGATGGTGGACCTGGAGCAGTTGGTGAAATCCTGCGGGGTCAAACATGTCCAGTTGATAGACCCCCTGAACCTGAAGGAGACCGAGGCGGCCGTCAAGGCG
>JACQXR010000087.1 GCA_016208585.1 candidate division TA06 bacterium
CCTCGATGCTTTTGGGAAACATCGTACATTGATTGCGATCTCCATGCCGATATGCCATGGCCTGCTCCTTTTTCTATTACAGGTAATTATAGCATATTCGGCATTGTTTGTCATTTCCTCTCTTATTATGACACAGTCTGAAGGGGACGGGGGTTAGGTTATAACATCGCTGTCAGACCCGCCTGATCCCTGGCGGTATTTTGAGGGATCATTCAGTACAAACTGACGGCGATTTCTATTTCTGGGGAAGTTATGGATTTAAGAAAAACAATCAATGCGGTTCTGCCGATAGCCGTCTGGCTGGCGGCCTGCCCGGCCTCCCGGGCCGACATGGGTGCCATAGTGCCGGCCGGCGAGGTGCAGTTGTCCGAGCCGGGGCAGAAGGCCGTCATCCTGTTCAGCGGGCAGGAGGAGGTGCTGATACTGGCCACCGATCTCAGCGCTTCCGGCCCGGCCAAGATCCTCCGCTTCATCCCCCTGCCCGGGGAGCCCCAGGTCTCGCCGGCCGCCAAGGACTGCTTTAAGAAGGCCGCCAAGCTGGTCAAGAAGCACCAGCTGAGATACCTGCTGCAGTACAAGGGCGGGTCCGGGGCCGGGGAGAAGGTGGAGCTGCTCCAGCATAAACGGATCGGCCCGCACGACGTGACGGTGATCAGGATCAACGATGCCGGGCATTTTGAGGAGTGGGTCAACGAATTCTTCAAAAGCAAGGGCCTGCCGGCCCAGGAGAACTTTGCCGGGATCCGGGAGGTGGTGGCCGGATACCTGGAGCAGGGCATCGCCTATTTCGTGTTCGACCTGGTGGAGGCCAGGGGCGGGGAGGAGTTCATTGCGCCGCTGCAGTACCGGTTCAAGTCAGATAAACTGTACTACCCGCTAAAGACCTCAAACCTCTTCGGGGGCCAGGGACGGATAGACCTGATATTTTTCGTCCCCTGCGCTTGGCGGCACATCCGCCAGGGCTTCGTCGCCAGCTCCTCGGCCCGGGTGAAGGCCTGCGACCTGAAGGGCGTTTTCCGCGATTCCAAAGGGTTCTTTGGTCAAGGACCGGTGACCATGCAGGCCTTCAAGTATGAGGGAGCGCTGCAGTTCGACGGGGACCTGATGCTGGGCACGGATTCTGGGGTGGAGGAGCTGAGGCCGTATGATCCCAGGAAACCATGATTATTCAGTACAAACTGGCGGCGATTTTTATTTACCGGGGGTTGCCCGCGAAACACGCGAAAAAATTTTCACTATTAATTCAGATGTTTGATTCTTAACTGAATAATTCACAGGGCTTTTCAAAATCCTGACCAAGCAGAGCAAACTCACCGGTAAATCCCAAATATAAGGATAAAAATGGCTAAGCAAAATTGCTGGGACTTTAAAAAATGCGGCCGGCACAAAGGCGGCGCAAAAGTGCATGAGTTGGGGATCTGCCCCGTCACCACCGAGACCAGGACGGACGGCATGAACGAAGGCGAGAACGGCGGCCGGGTCTGCTGGGCGATAGCCGGCACCTTGTGCGGCGGAGAAGTGCAGGGAACCTTTGCCATGAAACTGGGGAACTGCATGCACTGCGAGTTCTACAAGCTGACCAGGAACGAGCAGGGCAAGGAATTCAAGGCCGGCAAGGATGTGCTGGACAAGCTGAAGAAGAAGTAAAACCGCAACCAATGTTCGACTCCTTAACTGAAAAATTCACCGGGCTTTTCAAGGACCTAAGCGGGCAGGGCAAACTCTCCGAGGCCAACATCAAAGAGGCCAGCGCCAAGGTGCGGCGGGCGTTGTTAGAGGCCGACGTCAACTACAAAGTCGTCAAGGACTTTGCGGCGGCGGTGGAGGCCAGGGCGCTGGGCGGAGGATGTGCTGACCAGCATCACCCCCGGCCAGAAGTTCGTAAAAGTAGTCTACGACCAGATGGTGGAAACCCTGGGCTCGGTCAATCAGTCGTTAACGCTTTCCCCCCAGCCGCCCACCGTGATCATGGTCTGCGGGCTTTAAGGGCTCGGGCAAGACCACCACCTGCGCCAAGCTGGCCAAGCACCTGTCCAAACCGGGCCGGCGGATCATGCTGGCGGCGGCCGACATCTACCGGCCGGCGGCGGTGCAGCAGCTGGAGATTTTGGCCAAACAGGTGGGCTGCGATTTCTTCAAACTTGATTCCGCCTGCGCTGAAGCTACGGCGGATAAATCCACCGACGTGGCTCATATCTGCCGGGAAGCCAAACAGGAAGCGGTCAAGAAGCTGGTAGACGTGCTCATCCTGGACACCGCCGGGCGGCTGCACATAGACACCGAAATGATGGCCGAGCTGGAGCGGGTCCAGAAAACCGTCAAACCGCAGGAGATCCTGCTGGTGGTGGACGGGATGACCGGCCAGGATGCGGTCAACATCGCGGCCGAGTTCTCAAAATCCCTGCCCCTGTTTGGTCCATCGTATCACCATTGTTTGGCCCATCGTATCACCATTGGTTTGCCCATAGTATCATGTACGCCCGACAAAAATCAGAACCCTCTTGGCATCTTGAACCCCCGGCCCTTGGAATTCACTATCTGCTTCATCATCCGCTGGCTTATCTCAAACCGGTTCAACAGTTGATTGATTTGCTGGATGCTGGCGCCGCTGCCCAGGGCGGTCCGCCATTTGCGGCTGCCGTTGATGATCTGGGGCCACTGCCGCTCCTGGGACGTCATGGAGCTTATGATGGCTTCGATAGTGCCCAAAGCCTTGTCGTCTATGGCGGCATCCTTGGGCAGGCTCATCCCGCCCGCCATGGCGGGCAGCATCTTCATGATGTCGGAGAGCGAGCCCATCTTCTTCATCTGTTTCATCTGGCCGGCAAAGTCCTCCAGACTAAAACTCTGCTTGCGCAGTTTCTCTTCAAACTTTTTGACCTGTTTCTCGTCGAAGACATTCTGGACCTTTTCAACTAATCCGACTACATCGCCCATGCCCAGGATGCGCGCGGCCACCCGGCTGGGATGGAACTCCTCCAGAGCCGAAAGTTTTTCGCCCACCCCGCTGAACTTGATGGGCTGTCCCGAGATCACCTTAAGGGACAAGGCCGCGCCGCCCCGGGCGTCGCCGTCTAATTTGGTCATGATCACCCCGGACAATGGTGATACGATGGACCAAACAATGGTGATACAATTGGCCAACCAGTGGGCCATACAATAGTGATACGATAGGCCCTGATTTTTAGCATTTTGACAGTAATTTGAGGCAATAAGGGCCGGTTTGCAGGCAAAAACGGCAGGATTGCAAGCAAAGTTGGTTAGTTTGCAAGAAAAAAATGGCAAGATTGGTAGCAAAGTTAGCATCTAAGGGTTTATATAAAGTTTGACAGATAAAATGAAGATAACAACCAATATATATGTATATTTAGGTGATTGCAAAGAACAATTAAAATTATTGCCAGATAACTCCGTTGACTTAATAGTAACCTCCCCGCCCTACGCCGATCAACGTAAAAGCACATATGGCGGCATTCACCCGAATAAATACGTTGAATGGTTTTTGCCGATTTCAAAGCAACTTTTCCGGGTGCTTAAACCAACGGGAACTTTTGTTCTGAACATCAAAGAAAAAGTTGTTGAGGGTGAGCGGAGCACTTATGTAATGGAGCTAATCTTGGAAATGCGTAAACAAGGTTGGCTATGGACTGAAGAGTTTATTTGGCACAAGAAAAATTGTTATCCAGGTAAGTGGCCTAACCGATTCCGTGATGCCTGGGAAAGGCTTTTGCAATTTAACAAAGACAGCAAATTTAACATGTATCAGGAAGAAGTAATGGTTCCAATGGGTGATTGGGCAAGGACCAGACTAAAAAATCTATCCGACACCGATAAAATACGTGACAACTCAAAAGTTGGTAGCGGTTTCGGTAAAAACATTTCGAATTGGATTGACAGAGATAAAGCTTATCCGTCCAACGTTCTTCACTTAGCAACGGAATGCAACAATAAAAACCATAGCGCTGCATTTCCCGAAGAATTACCTGGATGGTTTATTAAACTTTTTACAAAAGAACACGATACTGTCCTTGATCCATTTATGGGGTCAGGTACAACCTTGGTTGTTGCCAACAGAATGAAACGTAATTCAATTGGGATAGATAATGTGCCAGAATATTATGAAATGGTAAAAAAACAGTTAAAGCCAGAGGAACTATATATACTTGAACCGAAGGGAAAATATGAAAAAACTAAATCTAAAAGACGTATCGCAATACGTAGAACAAAACATCGGAACATTTCATCAAAAGCGCATCCAAAGTCTTGATGATTTGAAGCTTTCACAAGTTCTCAAATGTAAAAACCCATACTTATATAGAGCCAAGTATGTTCTAACTGCAGAACAAATTATTCGCGGCATTGTTGATGCGCATATCTCTTCAAATGAGGAAACCATATTTGGTGATTGGCTTGAAGGCCTCGCTGGTTACAAATCTGGAATTACGGGCATCGATCTTGAATTTGATAAAAACGGGGTAAGGTATATCGTAACAATTAAATCTGGCCCAAATTGGGGCAACAGTTCACAAATTACCAAAATGGTTTCCGACTTCAAGACGGCAAAAAAGACTTTAAGAACAAGCAATTCCAAAATCAATATAACTGCCGTTAATGGCTGTTGCTATGGTAAAGATGATAAGCCAGACAAAGGGGACTACTTTAAATATTGCGGGCAAAGATTTTGGGAGTTTATTACAGGTAACCCGAATCTTTACACAGAAATCATTGAACCTTTGGGCCATAAAGCAAGAGAACGGAATGATGAATTTATGAAGTTCTACTCTCAGATGATAAATAAGTTTACGAAAGAATTTGCCAATGAATTCTGTGACGATAATGGGGACATACAATGGGAAAAATTAATTCGTTTTAACTCGTCGGCTAAGTAAATAAATAAAATATAATACCTGAAAAAAGCGTTAAAACCAGATAAACTGAGATGGGAAAACGTGTAAAACCCTTGTAAATATTGATTTCTTGGCATATAATAACAGTGTAAAGTCACTGTTACACAACCCTAACTAAAAGGTAGCATTGTGAAATATGCCAAAAGGGATACGAAATTTACACATATCGCTGGGAGAGCACAATCTGACGCACTTTGGCGGGATCTTCTTGATCCATAATTTTTGCCAGAAACTGAAATTCAAGCAACGTTTGCAAAATTATGTAAAACCGATACAACGACAACGACAGTATAATCAAGCTGAACTCATCCTGGCAATTATCTACGCATTAATCGTCGGTATACCACGGTTAAGTAAAACAAAGATACTGCAGGGCAATGGGGCGTTCCAAAAGATAATCGGCCTCAG
>JACQXR010000088.1 GCA_016208585.1 candidate division TA06 bacterium
AGCTTGACCCCAGGATTATGGCTATCCGGTACAGCCAGGTCTTGATCTCGGACTGTCCTTTAAAGTTCCCCAGCCCCTTGTAAGCCCTGATGAACACTTCCTGGGTAAGGTCCTTGGCATCCTCAACGTTTCCGGTAAGCCGGTAACACAGGCGGTAGATAGCCTGGCTGTTGGACGTTATAACCTCTTTGATATCATATGATTGAGGCCCGGCTTGTATGTTTTTTTCTGTCTGATCGATCATCGGCTTACAAGGTATTAGACTGCTAAAGTTGTTAAAAGGTTTATTTATTGTAAACAAAAAACGCCCCGCATCAAACGGGGCGTTTTAAAGACATCTGATTAGAATTTGAAATCAAGCCCGGCCGAAAAAACGAAGGGGAAGCCGAGGGCTGCCCGGCCGGCCATGGTCGGCGAGAAGAAATAACGGGCCCCCAGCTGTCCGGCATAGCCAACCCCGGAGCTATATCCAGCTAAATACAGGCTGCTGGAAGTGGTGCCATACTGGTCCTTGTATTCGGCATCCCAGTTGAAGAAACCCAGTCCCAGCTTAACATAGGGGTCGAATTTCTTGCCGGGCGTAAAGTGGTATGCGCCCGCGCCTAAGACTCCGATCAAGGTGTACTTCCATTCGTACCAGTAATCCCACACGTCGTATTTTTCGGTGAAGCTGCTGTAGGCGAACTCTCCGCCCACGCCGATCTTGTCGGTGACGCCGTATTCACCGGCTGCCCCGAAGCCCATGCCCCAGCCCCAGCCGATAGTCGGTCCGATCAAAGTTTTGCCCTTTTCAAATCCCTCGGCCATGGCCATCCCGGCCACAACCATTACCAACAATAACACTGCTGCCAGTTTCTTCATGCCTTTTTCTCCTTTTTGTTTATTTATGGTTTGTGGTGTGTATTCTTCGCTACTTTGATAGTTTATACCAACTTGCGGTAAAAGTCAAGGCTGTGACCTTAAAATATTTTGTAAAAAATAAATTGGCAGTTCCCAATTAACTGGGAACTGCCCAGGACAACATGCTAACGGATCTTCTTCTTGTGCCGGTTGGCGCGCAATCTCTTCTTGCGCTTATGGGTGGCCATCTTGTGTCTTTTTTTCTTTTTACCGCAGGGCATAAAAAAACCTTTCTTCCTCTGTATTCTAAATAAATTTATTTTTGCATTACCAGGGCTTTGAGTTCGTTGGAGGCCTGGAAGACCGGGGTCAGCCGGGCCGGTATCTGGACCGTCTCCTGGGGCCGGCGGGGGTTGCGGGCCAGCCGGGGCTTGCGCTCCTTGATCTTGAAGCGCCCAAAGCCTCTGATCTCGATGTTCTTGCCTTCGGACAGCGTCTGCATGATGGAATCCAAAAACGAATCAACGAGGATCTTGGCATCGCGCTGGGTAAAACCGGTTTTGTCGCAGACTATCTTCACCAGATCAGCCTTAGTCATGAAATTCCCTCCTTTTGGTACGCTGTATGGATAATAAAACTGAATGAACTATCAATGACAACTCCCGCAGTTATGCGAGGAGCAGCTATGGCAGCCGGATTTAGAAGAGGATGACACAAACCCGCTCTGGCTCTTGCAGCCGAAGGCTGAAAAAAGTTTTTCCACCGCGGCGCTTTGGCATTCAGGGCACTTGGGATCGGCATCGGAAGCCCGCATCAACTGGTCAAATTTACGCTGGCACTGCCGGCACTCAAATTCGTATATCGGCATATTATTATAATACAACGAATTAGGGAATTTGTCAATATGTTTTTTTAGAAATTTAGAAAAACAGCGGGGTCACTGCCGGGGAGATATACTACTTTGCCCGCGCTTGCGCGCCAAAGCGCTTCAGCGCGCAGGCGCGAAATACGCGAAACAATGCGAAAAATAATTTCCTTTTTTAGGATCTAATTTGTCTTTCTGGCAAAGACGTTCTGTAGCTACGCCAGAGCTTCAAGCATTTTAAGGGCGTGGCTCTGGGGGAATTCCGGTTTATGTTTGAAACTCACTATCTGCAGGCTTTCCCCGGGTTCGGGCATCCCCCTTTCGCCTTGGCGGGCCGAGATCAGGCAGGGAACCTTTAACAGATAGGCTAAAGAGAATAGGTCGTTTTTCACCCCGATGAAGGCCTTGGCAAAGGACAAAGCATCGGCCAGCTCCACTGTGACCAGGGAATTCAGCAGCAGGACACCGGGCGGGTTGGCGGCCTGAAGTTCGGGCCCGGAATTTATAAACATCAATTTGAAATTTGAATGCTTCTGAGCCTGGCGCAGAAAACCTTCCAGGGATTGTCTTTTGAAAGCCGCGGCATCCAGGGCAATAAGCTGCTGGCCTTTTTGCAGGCCCTCCGCCCGCAGGCGTTCCTTGAACTCTCGCCGGCCCTCGGCATCCACTAACCGCGGCCAGGCGATGGGGTGCCCGGCCGCCTCCAGCCCCAAAAACCCCAGCATGGCAAAATTGCGCCGGGCTTCGTCCTGGGGCAGATTCTCCTGGCGGATCATCACGCTCTTGAAAGGATAGCCTCCCTTGGAAAAAGCCCCGCAGCGCAGTCCAGGAACGGCTTTATAAAATAGATAGTCCGTCAGCGGACAGCCCTGGTAGTTCAGGTTCAGCAACAGATCAAAGCGGCGGGATTTTATCAGCCTCTTAAGCCTTTTGAACTCGGCGCTGCCCCGGCCTTTCAACAGTTGGGGCCTAAAATCTATGATCTCGTCCACTTCGTCGTCAAAATGCCACAGGCTGCGGCGGCTCTCGTCCAGCATCAGGGACAGCAGGCTATCGGGGTAATGCTTTCTTAAGGCCCGGATGACCGGCAGCGACCACAGCGCCTCGCCCGGGCCTTGAGCCGGGAATATCAGCGCCCGCTTGGGCCGGCTGATGTGCCTGGCCAGAGGCAACTGGGGCGGCCGTCCGAACCGCCGGGAAAAATCTATCGCCAGGTCGGTAAGAAGTCCCACTTATTTTTTCTTCCTGTTAATAACTGTTCTGGCCACAAAAACACACAAATACAATTAACAATTTACGATTAACGATTAACGATTAACGAGTTTAGTGCCTTGGTGATACTTCGGCAAAGTTTACACTGAGCCGAGCTTGCGGTGAGCTTGTCGAACCCGCCGAAGTGCTCAGTGCATGCTTTGTGGCTGAATTTCCACTTTCTTCTGGCGCCGGTCACCAAAGGCCAGTTTCATCACCTGGTCCACCGTCTCCGCGTAATGGAACTGGAGTTTCTTTTTGACGTAATCCGGCACTTCCTCCAGATCATTCTGGTTCTGCTTGGGGATGATCACCTCTTTGATCCCGGCCCGTTGGGCGGCGATCACTTTTTCCTTGATCCCGCCCACCGGCATCACCTTGCCCCGTAAGGTGATCTCCCCGGTCATGGCCAGGTAGTGCTTCACCGGCCGGTTGGATAAAAGCGAGACTAGCGAGGCGGCCAGGGTCACTCCGGCCGAGGGCCCGTCTTTGGGTATGGCCCCCGAAGGAATGTGGATATGAATGTCGTAGCGGTCGAAGAATTTGGGATCCACCTGATATCTAGCGGCGTTGGAGCGCACATAGGACAGGGCGGCCATGGCCGATTCCTTCATCACCTCGCCCAGGCTGCCGGTGAGCTGCATTCCCTTCTTGCCCGGCATTTTGGTGGATTCTATGAACAGGATCTCTCCCCCCGCCGCGGTCCAGGCCAGGCCGGTGGCCACTCCCACCTCGCCGGCCCGTTCGGCCAACTCGGGAAAAATCTTCTGGGGGCCCAGCAGGCCGGGCAAAACCGCCGGGGTTATCGCCCGTTTCCCATCCTTTCCCGAGACCACATCCTTGGCCACCTTGCGGCAGACCGAGGCGATCTCCCGCTCCAGATTGCGGACCCCAGATTCCCGGGTGTACTCGGAGATAATTTTCTTGATGGCCGCTTCCGGGATCTCGATCTGCTCCGGCTTCAGTCCGTTCTCCTTGACCTGGCGGGGAACCAGATAACTCAAGGCGATCTGAAGTTTCTCCTCTTCTATATAGCCGGGCAGCTCCAGCACCTCCATCCGGTCCTTTAGGGCCGAGGGAATGGGGTCGGTGATATTGGCGGTGGTGATGAACATCACTTTGGAAAGGTCGAACGGCACGTCCAGATAGTGGTCGGTAAAGGAGAAATTCTGCTCCGGATCCAGCACCTCCAGCAGGGCTGCGGCCGGGTCGCCCCGGAAGTCCTGGCCGATCTTGTCCACCTCGTCCAGCATGAACACCGGATTGTTGGAGCCGCAATTTTTGAGACCCTGGATCACCCGGCCCGGCATGGAGCCGATGTAGGTCCGGCGGAAGCCCCTAATCTCGGCCTCGTCCCGCACCCCGCCCAGCGACATCCGATAGAACTTGCGCCCCAAAGCCCGGGCGATGGAACGGCCCAGGCTGGTCTTGCCCACCCCCGGCGGCCCCACGAAGCAGAGGATGGGGCCCTTGGCGTCGTTCTTCAGCTTGCGCACCGCCAGGTATTCCACGATCCGGTCCTTGACCTTGACCAGGTCATAGTGATCCTGATCCAGTATTTTACGAGCTTCAATGATATCCATATTATCAATGGTGGACTTGGTCCAGGGCAGGCACAGCAGCCAGTCTATATAGGTGCGGGAGACGGTGTACTCCGCGGCGTGGGGCGGCATCCGGGCCATCCGCTCCAGTTCCTCCTTGGCGGCCTTCAGGGACTCCGGGCTTAAGCCGGCCTTGTCTATCTTCTCCCGCAGGTTGTTGGCCTCCGCCGAGTACTCGTCGCCCTCGCCCAGCTCCCGCTGGATGGCCTTGATCTGCTCCCGCAGGAAATAGTTGCGCTGGTCCTTGTCCATCTCGGCCTTGACCTGTCCCCGGATCTTGTCGCCCAGCTCCAGGATGGAAAGCTCCTTGGTCAGCATCGGGATCAGCTTCTCCAGGCGTTCTTTGGGATCCGCCGCCTCCAGCACGGTCTGGCGCTCGGCCACGCTCAAGTTCAGGTTGGAGGCCACCAGGTCGGCCAGCTTGGAGGGATCCTCCAGGTTCAGGGCCACAGTCTGCAGTTCGTCGGGCAGGTAGGGCGCCAGGTTGATTATCTTCTGGAACAGGCTGGAAACATTGCGCATCAGGGCCTCGGACTCGATGGTCTTCCTGGCCTTTTCCTTGACTACCTCCACCCTGGCCTTGAAATAAGGCTCGGTCTGGGTGAACTTGGCCAGCCGGATCCGGTTTAAGCCCTGGACCAAAAGCCGGATGCTGCCGTCGGGGAAACGCAGCATCTTGATGATCAGGGCCGCGGTGCCGAACTGGTAGATCTCATCCGGCTTGGGGTCGTCGGTGTCCTGCCGCACCTGGGTGCACAGGCCGACGATCTTGGAGCCGGTCAGCACCTCGTCGGTGAGCTTGATCATTCTTTCGTTGGTGATCACCAGGGGAATGATCAGATAGGGATAGACCACCTGTCCCTTGACCGGCAATATGGCCAGTTCGGACGGGATCTTAATGTCCTTGCTTTCCTTGCTGTCTTTGGTTTCTTCTGGCATGATATGTAATATGTTCCTTAAGTTTTCTGTTTGCAGTTATTATGTTCTCGGCGTACCCGCAAAAATCACAACCCCTTCACAATTCACATTTCACAATTTACAGGCATGTGACTTTAAATATCTCCGGTATTACTCTACCGGGACCTCCACCGTCAGCTTCTGCGACTTGGGCAGCCTGATGTCCAGTATTCCATTGTTAAAGCTGGATTTGATCTGGTTGGTGGCGATGCCCTGGGGCACGGCTACCATCTTTTCGAACTGCCCCTGGATGATCTCCATCTTGTGGTACCACCTTCTGCCGTCCTCCTGGGCCAGTTCCCGCCGCAAACCCCGGATGCAAAGGCGGTCGTCGATCAAAGTTATGGAGATATCGCTTTTGGCCACCCCGGCCAGTTCCAGTTTGATGACGAACTCATCCTCGGTCTCGTAGACGTCGGCATAGGGCTGCCAGGCCGCCTGATCGTTAAGGTGATACGAAGGGTGGGCCAGCTGGCCCAGATCCTGAAAAAGCCTGCTCAAGTCGTGGCGGATCACTTTGACAAACTTTACTTCGTCTTCGGACATTTTGTTGCTCCTTATTACCGCTTTGCGGTTTGGCGATAGATGGCTATGGCAGTGCCCTGGGCAATAAATGAAATATGTGGTCTATGGATTATTATAATCAATTTTTTGGACAAACGCAACAAGAATTGAAATGGTTTGTGATTAGAACCGTAAAGCCATCCGGCCGGATGGCTTTGGGCGCGAAATGGTTTTCATTTGGGCGGGTGGTTTATGTTGCATGTGTTTTAGGGGTTCTAAAGGTCGCGCCAAGGGCGGTGGGGGCATTGGAGGTAGTTGTAGTTATAAAGACAAGAGGCGGTGAGATGTAAAGTTGTCATATTTCAGTAAAAGCTTTTGTTTTTAGGCCGGTATCCTACTCGCCAGATCAATGATCCTTTGTTTCACCGTATCGCTTTTATCAATGACCTCTTCATTGGTAAACCTGATGACCTTGATTCCGTACAGATTTATTATTTCAGTCCGGAGTTTGTCGTAGTCTTTCTGCTGTTCGTGGATGCCTCCGTCAATCTCCACCACCAGGTTGATCTGGTTACAGTAGAAGTCGGCTATAAAACCATAAATGACCTGCTGGCGGCGGAATTGCAACCCGGCTATTTGGTTCCTGCGGCACATGTTCCAAAAGCAGCGCTCGGCGTAAGTCATGTGGCTGCGGAAATACTTGGCCAGTTGCAGTTTGGTTGGGTTTATTTTTTGAAATTGGATCAGCCCCGTTTTACCGCGCTTTGGCAGACCCAACCCCTTCCCCTTCCCGGCTCGGGAAGGGGTATTTTTTGTGATTTGGTTTTTATCTGTCATACACATAAAACTAATAACATCTCTCTCCGTGGCGGGGAGAGGCAGGAGAGGGGTCCTCCTGGGGGCCGTAGAGGTCGCGCCAAGGCCTGCGCTGCCTGTCCGCTGACTTGCCTGCCCCGAAGTAAGCGGTGGCTTGCCCCGATTAAGCGGTGGTCCGCCGGCTTGTCCGCCGACCTGTCCGCCGAAGTGGCAACGAAGGCGGAAGTGGCGACGAAGGAGGAAGTTGCAACGGAAGGAGGAAGCAAGAGCGTAGGCGGGAGGAATGTTTTATTGCGGCATACGAAGTGGGCGGTGGGGGCATTGGATAAAGTTATAGAGAGTTGATGCGCTGAGCATATTTTCATATTATTTATTCATTCTTTAGTATCGTCTTTTTGCCATTCAGAAACTATTGTACCCCAATCAATTTTTCTTTCTTCTTTTCCCGTCCAAACATCCCAAAAGTCTGGGTCTTCCGAGTGAGGTCTATGTTCTTTCGGCAATTCATTCATTTCAACTAATATAGGAACAGGCGCGGCCCAACCTAAAAGAATAGCTTTTCTTGTTGGCAGCGTTGGCAATTCGTTTAATATTTTTCCTAAATTATCCGGCACAAGCTTATCCACCATTTCTTGATCTTTATCGTTTACAAGTCTATGTAAAAGAAACGTGTTACACTGGGATAACACAGTTGGCGATAATTCCGAAGGTCGTTGTGAAGACAACACTAAGCCTAATCCAAATTTTCTGCCTTCTTTGGCTATCTTTTCAAATGTTTGGCTACACATCCTTGATGGTGAAATCTCTTCACTTTCACTATTATACCTACTGATAAAGTTATGTGCTTCTTCCATAACAATAACAGTTGGCAATACTTTGTTGTTTTGTCGTCTATATCGCTGGAGTGATTCAAATATTATTCGAGAAATAACCGAAACAACAATATGAATTACATCACTTGGAACAATAGAAAGATCAATTATTGTTAATTGTCCATTATCAGCATTATTCTTTCCAATATAATCTTCAAGCCATTGTATTAGTTTTACATCGTCTTTTGTTCCTACGATAGAGGACATCCTTGTATCTGACAGAATAGTCCTTATTCGCATTATTAGAAAATCCAAGAATTGTTGTACATTTTGTTCTTGTGCCAATCTTTCTAAATGGTTTGGCAAATCATCGCCATTAAAATACACTGGGGAATCTTCATCTGGACCCTTATAAACAACAGCACCGCCTAAAGCAGCAAGAAATATTTCAAGTTTTGTTATAGCTGTTTCAACGTTGACCTTATCAAAATCATTGTAGGCTCTTCTCCAATGAGTGTGGGTAAAATCGAACTTGGTGGCGAGCTGAAGTAGTTGGCAGTAAACGAGTTCTTTGATAGCAACCCCGGTAAAAATATGGTAAACTTCCGGTATGAAGAAGATCAAACGATTGGAAGACG
>JACQXR010000089.1 GCA_016208585.1 candidate division TA06 bacterium
ATCACCACCACTATCATCAACTCAATCAAGGTAAATCCTTTGGGGCCGGATTTTTTGATTTTCTCCTGCAGTGCATTCAATTCCTGTAGAATTTCCTGTTCGGTCTTCTTTTCCTTTTTCAGCTTTGCCGCTATAGACTCTACTTCGCCCAGCATGGCATCTATCCGGCCTCTCTCTTCATCCACCTGCAATTTCACCTTTTCCACCATCCCGTTGAACCGCGCGGCCAGGTGATGGCATTCGTCCCCCTTGCGGAATTTCATGGGATGCTTGGGCCAGTTGCCTTCGCAGATGTTTCGCATGCCCTGATCCAACCGGACCAACGGACCGGCGATCTTGTGGGAGATATACAGTCCCAGCCACATTATCCCGGCCAGGGTCAGAGGGATCACAATGAAAAGTATCTTATGGATATCATCAAACACTTGAATGATGGAAACCCTGCCGCTGGCATATTCGGGAGAAGTAATTTTGTGCCAAATCGTTAAATAAATCGACCCGCTTACTAAAACTATTCCCGAAACCACCAGAATCAGGACCCTGGCCACTATTTTATACTGTAAGTCCTTGTAGGGCAGGATATTAGACCTTCGATTAGAGCCCATTAGAACCTCCCTATTGCATTTTCAGCATATCTCATAATATTATTGCAAGTTTTGTGCCTGGCAAGCAAATACAATACGCCACTAAGGCACCAAGGCAAAATAACTATTCACAATTCACAATTTACGATTCACGATTTGGCTTGGTATCTTAGTGTTTTCGTGACCCTTCGGCACCGCTCAGGGTAAACCCCTTCGGCACGGCTCAGGGCAAGCTTTTTGTGGCTGAATAGTTAACGGAAAGCCTTGAACAAAAACCTCATCGCCTGCCAAAGGGTAGCAAACCCGTATTTTAAACTGCGGGCAAAGTTGATGCTGGAAGCCTCCTTGAAATACCTTACCGGAACCGAGATCTCCCCGATGCTGTATCCTTTTTGTACTGCGGCAAAAAGCATCTGGGCGTCAAAAACGAAATCATCGGAAAACTTGTTAAAATCTAGGTTCTCCAGCGCCTCCCGCCGGTAGGCCCGCATCCCGGTGTGCCACTCGGAAAGATTCTGGCCACTGACTAAATTCTGAAAAAAAGTCAGGGCCCGGTTGGAAACATACTTGTAAAGCGGCATGCCCCCGGCCAGGGCCTCGCGCCGGGAGCGGATCCTGGTGCCCAGCATCACGTCAAAATATCCGGCCGAGATCAGTTCCACGAAATATTTAATGATCTTGGGGTCATACTGATAATCCGGATGCAGCATCACTATTATGGAAGCGCCTGCTTCCAATGCCAGCTTATAGCAGGTTTTCTGGTTTCCTCCGTAGCCGGTGTTTTTGGAATGCCGGTGGACCGTCAACCCCAGTTTTTGGGCCAGCTGCACTGTGCCGTCGCTGCTGAAATCGTCCACTAAGATCATCTGATCCACAATGCCCTTGGGGACTTCGGCAACCGTCCGCTCCAACGTCTTTTCGGCGAAATAGGCGGGAAACACCACCACCACCTTGTTTTTTATGTCAGCCATTCTTACAATTTACAATTTGGGAATTTACAATTTGCATTTTGCAATTTACGGGCAGGCCGGGAAAATTTGATTCAGTCATTCAGTCCGATGATATCGGCCCGGCGTCCGCAGTTTTGGCAAGCCCCGGCCTTTATGCCTTCCAAGTTTATCCGGTAGCCTGCCCTTTTTATTAGGATATGACCGCAGCCGGGGCAGCAGGTATCCTCGGTTCCCTCTATCTGAATATTGCCGACATACACATATTTAAGCCGGGACTTGGCCAGGTCATAAAATTTTTTCAGGGTCTTCTCCGGAGTGGGCGGGGTTTCCAGATGATACCGGGGAAAGTACCGGGAAAGATGCAGGGGCATCAGCGGATCCAGTTTACAGACCCAGTCTATCAGGGCCTCCATATCCTTGGGCGAATCATTAAGCCCGGGAATCACCAGGTTGGTGAGTTCTACGTGACAGGAGCGGCGCGCGAGTTCTATTGTTTGGAGAACCGTCTTCAGGTCGCCCCGGCAAACCTTGCGGTAAAAGCCTTCATCCATCGACTTCAGGTCGACGTTCATGGCGTCGATCTGAGGCAGCAGCTCTTTAAGCGGCTCTGGGCTGATGGTGCCGTTGGTAACCAGCGCGGTCTTAAGCCCGGCCTGCCGGGCCAGGGGGCAGACGTCCATCAGATACTCGAACCAGATCAAGGGCTCAGTATAGGTAAAAGCGATTCCCACCGATCCTTCTTTTACCGCCAGTTCCACTAATTGATGCGGCTCCACCGCTTCGGTCGGCGTTTCCTGCTGGGATATCTCCCAGTTCTGGCAAAAACTGCAGGCCAGGTTGCAGCCGTTGGGCCCGGTGGAAAGAATCTTCCGGTCGGGATAAAAATGATACAGCGGTTTCTTTTCTACCGGGTCCAGCGACAGCGACACCGCCCGGCCGTAGCTTTGCGCCTCCAGCCTCCCGCCGGTATTTTGTCTGACCCGGCACAGCCCGGCCTTTCCCGGATCTATCCGGCATCGATGCGGGCACAGCAGGCATTGGACCGTGCCGTTCTCCAGCTTTTGGTAATGCCGGGCTTCCACCGTCATTTTTCCTTTTTGAGTTTCAGAAGCTTTTCCCACCGGAGATCCGTCTGCTTCTGGGTACAGCCACACGGCCTGGCCCCCAGAGGTTTGCCGCACTGGGCGCAGAGTCCCCGGCAGTCTTCCCGGCACAGCGGTTTTACCGGCAAAGAAAGCAGCAGGGTTTCCCGCAGCTGGGGCCAGAGGTCAATCTCCTGGCCCTGGTAAAAAACCATGTCCAGCTCGTCGGGCTTCAGCTCCAGTTCTTTGATCCCTTTAATATCTTCCCGGGTCTGGGGCCGGTAGAACAGATCTATCTCCGCCTGGCCTTTGGCCTCAAAACTCTTCAGACACAGGCTGCAGTACTGCCGGACCGAATATTCCAGCAAACCGGAAACTCTTAAGGTAACGCCGCTTTTGGCCACGGTCAGCCGGCCTTTGACCGGCGAAAAATCCAACAGGTCCGAAGCCGGCTCCGTCATATTGACGTCGAACTGGTGCCGCCCGTCCTCCAACTGGCGAAGTTTGATTTTCATAGAACCGCCTTAACTAAACTGCAGAATGCAGAACATCAAATGCAGAATATTGGGTTGGGCATCCTGGCGTCCTGGCATAAGGCAAGAAAGCCGTCTTTACGGGCACCGGGGGGTTCACGAATCTCATTGCCAAATTATATGATCAGCCTAATCTGCGTAAATCAGCGTCCTAATTGGTTTTCCCGCCATTGCTCCCGGGGCCATCAGCCTTTCCTCTTGGCCAGCTCCCGCTGGTAGGCTTCGTCCCTCATTTTATTGACGTAGCTTGGGTCTTCAAAGGCATATTTGAACTTGGTATGAACGTCGTAACGCCCTTCGATGATGGCCACCACGTCCTCGGTAAACACTAATTCTTCGTCGGTGGGAATGACGAACAGTTTTACCCGGGAGTCTTTGGCCGAGATCTCGAATTCGTGGTTGCGGCTCTTGGCCTTTTTATTGAGTTCCGGATCCAGCGCCATCCCCAGTTCCCCCATCCCCGAAACCGCGGCCTCCCGCAGCAGCGGGCCCATCTCACCGGCCCCGCCGGTGAAGACCACGGCGTCAAGATGCCCCAGGGCGGCATAGTAGGACCCGATGTATTTTTTCAGGCGGTAAGCCTCGATGTCAAAGGCCAGCTTGGCCCTCTCGTCCCCCGCCTTCATGGCGCCTTCTATGTCCCGGCGGTCGGTGTATTTTCCCGAGATCCCCAGCAGCCCGCTTTTTTTCAGGTACACCGATTCGATCTCCTGGGCGGTCTTGTTCTCCTTGGCGCACAGGAACGGCATCAGGCCCGGATCCACGTCTCCCGAACGGGTGCCCATCACCAGCCCTTCCATGGTGGTCAATCCCAGGCTGGTGTCGTAGGAACAGCCGTTCTTGATGGCGCTGAGGCTGACCCCGTTGCCCAGATGGCAGGTAATCAGGTTGACCTTGAAGGGGTCCTTTTTCAGCATCACTGCGGCTCGCCGGGCCACGTAGAGATGGGAGGTGCCGTGAAACCCGTAGCGGCGCACCCCGTATTTTTCATACCATTCGTAAGGCACGGGATAAATATAAGAGGTCTTGGACATGGTCTGGTGGAAGGCCGTATCCAGCACCGCCACATGGGGAACGTCGGGCATGATGGCCTGGGCGGCCTTGATGCCCAACACGTTGGGCGGGTTGTGGAGGGGAGCCAGCGAGAACAGTTCCTCAAAGGCGGCTATCACCTCGTCGTTGATCAGGGTTGATTTGGCGAAATGCTCGCCGCCGTGCACCACCCGGTGGCCCACCCCGCTGATCTGGTTGAGATCGGAGATCACCGGATGGCTCTCGTGCAACAGGGTATCCAGTATCATCTGGATGGCCACCTGATGATCGGGACAGTTCTTTTCCAGTTTCAGCGGCTCCCGGCCGGGAACTTCGTGGACGATCACCGATTCGCCCACCGTAACCCTTTCCGCCAGGCCCTTGGCCATGATCTTTTTTTTGTTCCAGTTGTAAAGCTGGTATTTGACCGAGGAACTTCCGCAGTTGAGCGAAAGAATTATGGTGTCCTTGGCCACGGTACTCCTAAAGTTTATATGGAATATTTTGGTTTTGCTGAAGATGTGACTTCTGCAAGAGGACCATTACCACGGAAACACGCCCGTTCAAAAAGAAAGGGAAACTTCATCCGTGCCTTCGGCAATTCAGCGTTTCCGTGGTTGGTTCTTTAGGGATAGTTATTGGATCGATAGGGCTAGCGTTTGACGAACGGCAGGCGGTAGATCTTTTTCAACCCGTGCCGGATCCGGGAAACAGCCGGGGGCTTGAAGAAATACCCCACCTCCCGGGCCGCGTTCTCCGGGGTATCCGAGGCGTGCACGCAGTTCTGCCTTGTGTCGGTGGCATAATCGTGGCGGATGCTGCCGAAGGCCGCCTCCTTGGGATTGGTCTTGCCCACTAACTGCCGCAGCGACTCAATGGCGTTCTCCCGTTCCAGCACGCACAGCACCAGGCGCCCGCTGGTCATGAATTTGCACAGCGGTTGATAGAAAGGTTTTTTCTTGTGCATGACGTAGAAACCCCGGGCCTGGCGCTCCGTCAGGCGGGTCATCTTCATGGCCAGGATGTCAAAACCGTCCAGCTCTATCCGGTGAAGTATCTCGCCGATCAAACCGCGGCGCACCGTATCCGGCTTGATTATCAGCAAGGTCCGTTGGAGATTGTGCCGATGATTATGCCCCGTCATTTTTTGGCTTCCCGGGCCAGACGGTAGCCGATCTCCAGCGCCTTCTTGTTCTTCTCCTCGGTGCCCTTGGGAACCCGGGACAAAAGGGACTTTTCCAAAGATTCCTTGGACACCACCCCGGTCAGCTCGGCGATGGCTCCCAGGGCGATGACATTGGCCACCATCTCGATGCCCACCTCTTCCCGGGCCTTTTGGGTCAGGGGCAGGCAGTAGGCATTCTTGAAATCGCATTCCTTGACGTAGAAGGAATCGATGATGGCGATGGCGTCGGGTTTAAGGTCCTTGCTGTATGACTCCCAGGCCTCCTGGGTCATGGCCAGTAGGATGTCAATGGCGGTGGCCTTGGGGAAATATATTTCCTGGTTGGAGATGATGACCTCGGCCTTGCTGGCCCCGCCCCGGGCTTCCGGGCCGTAGCTTTGGGACTGGATGACCTTCCTGCCGTCATAGACCCCGGCCGCTTCGGCCAGAATAATGCCGGCGGTGATCATCCCCTGCCCGCCGGAACCGGACAGCCTGATCTCGTATCTTTCTTTCATCTTATATCCTCGGTTGGGGCAATTCACGCGTCCGACGCAGTTCGCAACAGCGCACGTAGTAGGATGAATTGCCCTTATTGGTTTACTGTTGGGGCACGATGCATCGTGCCCTTGCTATCTGACCCCTGTCATCAGTTCCCTATTATCTGATCCCAGTTCCCTACCTGCCTTGCGCCTTGTTGATGATCTGCTGGTAGACCTCGGTATAGGGCTGGGCTTCGCCGTCGTAAAAGATCCCGGTGATTATCTTGTTCTCGGATTCCTGGGGCGAAAGCTTTTCGGCCGCCTTGAGGTTGATGGTGTTGGCCTTCTGGGCCTGCAGCATCTTGACCGCGTTGCCCTCCTTGTTGAGCCGCCCGTACAGGGTGGGACAGGGACTGAGGGCCTCCACCAGGGCAAATCCCTTCTTGGTCAGGGCCTTCTCTATCATCTTGTCTAATTCCACCGCGTTGAACACCGTGCCCCGGGCCGCGAACACCGCTCCGGCCGCGGTGGCCAGGGCGCAGGCGTCGAAATCCCGCTCGGCGCAGCCGTAGGGGGCGGTGGAGGCTTTTTTGCCGATGGGGGTGGTGGGCGAATACTGGCCCCCGGTCATGCCGTAGATATTGTTGTTCATCAGGATCACCGTCAGCTCGATGTTGCGGCGGGCGGCGTGGATGAAGTGGTTGCCGCCGATGGCTAGCGCATCGCCGTCCCCGGTGACCACTATCACATGCAGCTTGGGGTTGTGCAGTTTGACCCCGGTGGCAAAGGCGATGGCCCGGCCGTGGGCGGTGTGCAGGCTGTTGAAGTCAACGTAGACCGGCATCCGCGAGGAGCAGCCGATGCCCGAGATCATGGCCATCTCATCCCGGTTCAGGCCCAGCCGCTCCACCGCCCGGATGATGGCCCCCTGAACTATGCCGTGGCCGCAGCCCGGGCACCAGACGTTGGGGAACTTCTTGCCGGGCCGGAGCATTTCGTAAGCCGGATGGATTTTCATTTCTTAAGCCTCCTCTACCGCCTGCAATATCTGGGCCGGGGTTATCATCTCGCCGTCGTAGCGCAGCGCCGGCGCCACCGGGGTGTTGGATTTATTTACCCGCTCCACTTCGTAGACCAGCTGGCCCTGGCTGATTTCGGCCACCAGCATGGTTTTGCATTTTTTTAAGACATCGGTCACTATCTGATCCGGGAAGGGCCAGACAGTGGTGGGACGCAGCAGCCCTACTTTGATCCCCTTGGCCCGGGCCTGGCGCACCGCCTGCTGGGAGCTGCGAGCCGCCGCCCCGTAGGAGAAGATCACGGTCTCGGCGTCGTCCAGAAATTCCTCCTCCACCTCGGTCAACTCCGGCAGGTGCTGGGCGATCTTGTCCCTCAGCCGGTCCATCTTCCACTGGATCTCGTCCAGCCGGGCGGTGGGAAAGCCGTGCTTGTCGTGGGTCAGCCCGGTGATGTTGAAACGGTAGCCGCTGCCCATGGCGGCATAGGGCCCGCCCACGCTGGAGCCGTCGGCGTAATGCTGGTAATCCCTGGGGTCCGCCTTGGGTCGGGGATGGTTGTATATTTCCAATTCGCCGGGCTTGGGCACTTCCATCTTCTCCCGCATGTGGCCGATGAATTCGTCCAAAAGAAGGATCACCGGCATCCGGAATTTTTCGGCCAGGTTAAAGGCCTTGACGGTCAGCTTGAATGATTCTTCTATGGACGAGGGGCATAACGCGATGGTGGGATGGTCGCCGTGGGTGCCCCAGCGGGTCTGCATCACGTCGGCCTGGGCCCCCTTGGTGGGCAGCCCGGTGGATGGCCCGGCCCGCTGGACGTTGACGATGACGCAGGGTATCTCGGCCATGCAGCCGTAACCCAAAAGCTCCATCATCAGCGAGAAGCCCGGCCCCGAGGTGGAGGTCATGGTCTTGGCCCCGGCCGCGGCCGCGCCCAGAATGGCCCCCATGCTGGCGATCTCATCCTCCATCTGAATGAATTTTCCGCCCACCTGAGGCAGCCTCAGGGCCAGCACTTCGGCGACTTCGGTGGAGGGGGTAATGGGATAGCCCCCGAAAAAGTCGCAACCGGCGTAAATCGCGCCCTCGGCGCAGGCTTCGTTGCCCTGCCAGAGTTTTACCTGCTTGCTCATTTTTTTCTCTCCTGACACACAAAAATAGCCAGGTCCGGGCAGCGCAGCTGGCATTGCCCGCACATTATACAGTCCTGGGGACGGGCCACCGCGGGCTTGCGATCCCCGCTCATCTCCAGCACCTGCTTGGGGCAAAAGGTCACGCAGATCTCACAGGATTTGCACCAGGGCTTGTAAACGTAGACCGGAAGGTCGTAGCCCTTTTTGAAATCCTGCTCTATGGTCTGCCTGGCCTCCTCCACCGTGGTTGTCTTGGCCATAAAGCCTCCGAATGTATATTAATAATTATCGTTTACAGAGGGACTCTGCCACAAAGACACTAATGCACAAACACAATTAACGAAGAATAACAATTACTAATCAGAGCGGATAATAGTAGACTTTTTCCCACCGAAACACGCTAAATACGCTAATTATATTGGATTTAAAAGAAACCGGAATGTCTACTAATATACGCTCCCATTAGTAACGATTTACGAATATTGCCCTTGGTGGCGAAAAATCAGGAAAACAGTTTGAAAAACCTTACTTCCTTTTCCCTGCCTTTGGGGATAGCTAGAGTCACCAACGGGGTCTTGTCCTGGGCCTTGGTATTTACGACTCTGATAACTTTTGCCTGGCCACATTTGATTCCCTCACGATTCAATGCCTGCACCGTATCGCCTTTCTGTGGCAACGGCAGAAATTCGCAGGGCATGGTGATGGCACTCTCGGTATCGGAGTAGTTTTCATTTATGACGAAGATGGCCAGCCCCGGGCAACGGGAGACGCAAATAGCGCAGCCGTTGCATTTGCTGTGATCCACCCTAGGCAGGGCATTGATGTCTTCGCCAACTATGATTGCTTTTTGGGGGCAACTGGTCTCGCAGGGGTTGCAGGGTATCTCCTGAAAGCATTCCACAATGACCACCGGGCCCTTCTTCAGCCGTACCTCTAAAGACCAGACGGTTTGGATGTCTTCGGCATCGGCTAAGCCAGTTGATTTTAACTTATCGGATATCATTAACGTTTCAAACCTTTTGCCGCCGTTGGCGGCACCCCGCCAGCGGCGGTGGCAAACATTTCAAACATTTCAAACAGTTTTGGTTCTGCGCCCCGCCAGTTTAATGTTGTCATTTATTTTTTATAAGCGGCATCAGATTTGCAAGATCAACTTTATCTTGTAACCTGTTGGCAGCGCGTTTGGCAAATATCAAATCCTTAAGACCAATAAAATATGTATTGGTTTTGCCGAATTTACTTTTCTTCCTGTTGAGCCATGCCTTTTTAAAAGTCAATCCTGCAATGTCAGTAAGAATATCAATCCGGATTGGTTCAACGCCTATCTGGAAAATTGTGCCTTTTACTGACAAATCTGTTACACTGATTTTATCCAGCGGAGCGCCGAAATCGGACAGACATTTATATACTTTGCCTGCATTTTCGGCCGTCGGTTCAATCCATATATCCATGTCTTTGGTGTACCGGGGTTGAGCATAATAGGAAACTGCAAACGCTCCGATCAAAAGATATTTGACCTTACCAGTGTTGAAAATGCGTAACAGATCTTCGTAATCTTGGTATATCTCCATTTCGCCCTTTCAATAAGTAATATATTTTCAACATATCCCACATAGCTTTCAGCCGTCCGGTTGAACCAACCCTTTGCCAAAAAGATCGATCAAAATTCCGGTTTGCCGGACCCAAACGCTCCAGCTTGGCCATAACCACTGGCTTCCGGCCCCTGGTATTTACTTTTTCATTACTCATTGTGCACCCACAGTTATTCCGTTATTGCAAATATCATGGCTAAGCATCCCTTGTGCGGCAAGTCCGGTTGATTTTAGTTTATCGGATATCATTAACGTTTCAAACCTTTTGCCGCCGTTGGCGGCACCCCGCCAGCGGCGGTGGCAAACATTTCAAACAGTTTAACCAGTTTTGGTTCTGCACTCCGCCAGCTTGCGCTTCCCTTCCCTGGCCTTCTGCCCGAAGGGCCCGGCCCTTAGGCCCGTCAGCCGGCAGGCGGCGACATCTACCCGTCGCTGTAGTTCTTTGGATCCACCTTTGAGATATTTGACCGCGCCCAGCCCGGCCAGTTCGCCCTCCAGCATGGCGGTGGTGGCTTCCTCGATCCCTGTCACGTCCCCGGCGGTGAAGATGCCGGGAACTGAGGTCATCATCAGTTCGTCGTGCCAGGCCACCTGGCCGCCCAGTTCCGGCACGTAGTTCATCTGGCATCCGGCCTGCCAAAGTATTTCCGTCAGAGGCGTCAGGCCTACCGCCAGACAAATGGTGTCGCAGTCGACTTTCTTTTCGCTGCCAATCACTGGTTGCCACTCGTCGTCTATTTTGGAGATCACCGCGCCCTTTACCTGATCTTCGCCCGTTGCTTCCAGGATGGTGTGGCGGATCAGGATCGGCACCCCGGCCCGGGCGATCTTGGAGGCGTGCACCAGATATCCGCCGATGCAGGGCAGGCCTTCAATAACAGCCTTAACCTGGACCCCGGCCTGCAGCAACTGGTATGATACTATCAGCCCGATGTTGCCCGAGCCGATCATCAGCACGCTTTTTCCCGGCCTTATGCCGTAAACGTTCATCAGGGTCTGGACCGCCCCGGCCCCGTAAACGCCGGGCAAGTCATTGCCGGGGAAGGCAAGGAAATTTTCCGAGGCCCCGGTGGCCGCCAGCACCGCTTTGGGCTTCAGGCCGTGAAGTTTGTCGTTCTTGAGCACCGCCACCGTGCCGTCGGGATAGCAGCCCACCGCCGAGGAGTTGGTCCAGATCTCGATACCCCTCTTTTCCATTTCGCCGGCCAGTTCGATTCCGATGTCAAGGCCCCGGGTGCCGGCTCTTTCCGCCTTGCTGCCGAAGAACATGTGAGTCTGCTTGATCAGTTGTCCGCCTAACTTTTGGTTTTCATCTATTAACAATGGTTTTATTCCGAAGTCCGAAGCCGCCAGCGCCGCCATCAGGCCCGCCGGCCCCCCGCCGATTATCAGGAAATCCGGATTGTTCATGGACTTTCAAAAGTATTAAAGTAGTAAAGATGTTTTCAGTGCAATGATATCCGCCCCCGGCCCTGCTGCCGGTTCACCTGCATGCCTTCCTTGATCGGGGTGATGCAAGAAAAGACATTGGGCACGCCGTCCACCTCCATCAGGCAGGACGAGCATTTGCCGATGGCGCAAAAAAAACCGCGGGGCCGGTTCAACTTTACGCTGTGGCGCAGGATCCTAACCCCGGCGGCATGCAGCGCAGCCGCAATGGTCTCGCCCGAGAAGCCTTCCACTGGCCGGCCCTCAAAATAAAAGGTGACTTTTGGACCTCTGGTAAAATTTAAAATGGGATGTGCTTCTATCCTCATTTTCCCGGCAGATATATATTCTTTGGTGATGGAATTGTTTCCGTTTTCCGTTTTTGTTCTCCGTTATTCTGCCTTCGTTTTCCGTTTTTGTTTTAAAGCGTAGTATGGATTTTAATCATATCCGATTATGGCCGGCTTGTCAATAATGCCCAAAACTAATTCTGATCAGTTATACCCCAGCGCTATCCTCTGGATATTGGAATAGTCTTTGATGATTTCAATTTTAAGGCCCGGATTGGAAGCTTTGAGTATTTCCCTGACCTTCGGGCCCTGTCCTTGCCCGATCTCCAGAGCCAGCAGCCCGCCGGGGTTTAAATAACTTTTTAATTTCTTGGAGATTATACGATAGAATTTCAGTCCCTCCCGGCCGCCGTCCAAGGCCTGCCACGGTTCGTAGAGGGAAACTTCCGGCTGCAGCAACTTCAACTGACCGGCTGGGATATACGGCGGATTGGAAACAATGCAGTCGTATTTTTGTTTTAAAACGGGAAAAAGATCTGCCATGATTATTTTAACGCGTCCGGACAATCTGTGAAACTCGGCGTTTCGGGCTGCCAGTGCTTTAGCTCCGGACGAGATCTCGCTGGCCCAGATTCTTGCGTTTGGAATGTTGCTGGCCAGGGCTATGGGAATGGCTCCGCTGCCGGCGCCAATGTCCAGGACTGTTGACCACTCCGGCTTAAAGCGTTTGATGACGGCTTCAACCAACAGCTCGGTCTCGGGCCGGGGGATCAGTACATTCTTATTTACCTTGATCTTCAGCCCGTAGAATTCCGCCTCTCCGGTGATATACTGCCAGGGTTTGCGGGCCTGTCTTTGGGCTACCGCCCGCTTGAATTTTAGCTCCAAGGCTTTGGAGACATGCATGGAGTTTCTTAAGAACAGTTGATCCCGGCCGCAATTGAGAACAAAAGAGAGCAGGATCTCGGATTCCAGTTCCGGGCTCTCCATATCTTTCTGTCTCAAGGCCGCAGAACCCCATTGCAGCATCTGGCCGATGGTCATGGTTTGAAGAGACTATTGTTTTAAGAAACGAACAACGTTAACAAGCCACAAATTGACGCTGATCATATTTCTTACCTTGAGGCACATGGTGTAAATTTACAAATTACCGTTCACGATTCACGACTTTACGGGCTTTCACAGGTAGCAGGTTCACTCCAGCGCCGTGGCCAGTTCCTCGGCCTGGGCCGCCTTGATTAGGCCATCTACCAGCTGGTCAATATGCCCCTCCAGCACCTGGTCCAGGCTGTGCAGGGTCACCCCGATCCGGTGATCGGTCACCCGGTTCTGAGGAAAGTTGTAGGTTCTGATCTTCTCGCTGCGGTCGCCGGACTTGACCTGGCTTTTGCGGTCCTGGGCCAGTTTGGCGTGGCGGTCGGCCTCCATCTTCTCCAGCACCCGGGAACGCAGGATCTTCAGGGCCTTGGCCTTGTTCTTCATCTGGGAGCGCTCGTCCTGGCAGGCCACCACCACTCCGGTGGGGATGTGGGTCAGGCGCACCGCCGAATAAGTGGTGTTGACGCACTGCCCGCCCGGCCCCGAGGAACAGTAGATGTCGATCTTCAAGTCGCTGGGATTTATCTGAATGTCCACTTCCTCGGCTTCGGGCATCACCGCCACGGTGGAGGCCGAGGTATGGATCCGGCCCGAAGCCTCGGTCCGGGGCACCCGCTGCACCCGGTGAACGCCGCTTTCGTATTTGAAAAGGCCGTAGGCCCCTTCGCCTTCCACCCCGAAGGTTACTTCCTTGAATCCCCCCAGTGGGGTGGGGTTGGAGTTCATCAGGTCGATCTTGAATCCCTTGCGCTCGGCAAAACGGGTGTATAGCCGATACAGGTCCCCGGCAAAAAGCGCGGCCTCCTCGCCCCCGGTGCCGGCCCGCACTTCCACGATGGCGTTCTTGAAATCGTTGGAATCCTTGGGCATCAGCATGGCCTTAATCACTTCCTCAAGCGATTTCAGCCTGGGCTCCAGTTCTTCCAATTCGGTTTTGGCCAGGGCGGTCAGCTCGGGATCCTCGTTGGCGGCCGCAATAACCCGGCTATCCTCGATCTGGCAGCGGAGGCTCTTCAGCTCGTCGTATTTGGAGATGGTGACTCCCAGCGACCGGTGTTCCCGGGCGTAATCCCGGAACTTGGCCTGATTGGCCAGCACCCCCGGATCGGACAGCAGCCCCTCCAGTTCCTTATATCTTTTTTCTAATTGTTCCAGTTTATTGTCCATCGTCAGTCCATTTTCCTTCTCGTTTAAGAACCTTTCTCCCACCAAGATCAAAGGCTATTTTAATTCTCAGTTATTTTGCGTGTTCAGGTATTTTCTTTGTGTTCTCTGGCTTTGTGTGATCAGATTCAGCCTTGTCCATTTACTTTTCTCTCCTTGGGCTTGATGTCGAACCCGATGGCAAAGGGGCAAAGCACGTCGGCCATCTTAGGTTTTAAGGTTTCGGCGTCTATGTAATAGGCTGCGATCTTGATGAACCAGTTGTCGGTGGTGCCGGACAGCGTGCCGTCCTCGTTGTAGCTCCAGAATTTTTCCTTGCCCTTGTCCTTTATTTCCAGCACGATGTATATCTGTCCGGGCTTCATGCCGCCGATGTCGTCCTGGCTTAAGTCCGTGTTGTGCAGGGGATGGGAATGAAAATCGCCCACGATGTACAGGTTGGGCAGGTTTTGAAAAAAATTGACGATCCGGGCGTACGACTTGTCGCGGGCCTTGACCCAGGTGGAGTGGCGCTCGGCTTTCTGGCAGGCCACCGCATTGACCACCATGAACATTTCGCCGTCCTTGTGCCCCAGCAACAGGCCGTAGGATTCTTTCTTATAGACCTCGATGGCCGAGACCAACAGGCCCCAAAAGGCCGATTCGTTGATGAATACCTGCATCTATTAGTTATTTACTATTTGGAATTCTTAATTTGGGAGTGTTTCTCCCTCAGATGGACAACGGCAACAATTATGTATGATCTTATCCTCTTCGATGCCGTAAAAAATACCATATGGAAACCGAGAAATAAGGCAACGCCGCAATCCTCCCTCGGTTTGCTCAAACATTTTTGGAAAAGATATCATCCATCGTATTGATTGATCAAACTCGTCCAAAAATTCACCGCCCAAGCCAACCGCCTGTCTCTCATACCACTCAAAGGCTTCGTCAAGCTCTGATTGGCTGGCGGCAAAAACAGCGCTTTCATCACTTTTTATACTTGGCCATCACTTGCTCATTAGGGTATTGGCGCAATCTCTCCCTTTTTATAAGCGCTCCAACATTCGGCGACTTCTTTTGCCCAAATCTCGTCAATTTCCGCATCCGGCTTAATATATTGACCGGGTTAATAATGCCGCAATATCCGAAAATACAATGGAGCCCCACGGGCAAAGCCCGTGGTTCCTTTCCCTAGGTTACCCCGCCAGTGGCGGGGTTATCCGCCTTGAGTAATCAGCGACATCCGCCGTAGCATCTACCTGATGCGCATTCATCCACGGGCATAGCCCGCGTGGTCTTCTGCGAAGGCGGATAAAATCCTGTTCGCGTCAATTAGCGTTTTTCGCGGGAAGAAGCTCCGGTGTCATGCCTTAATTTTAACACCAAACCGGCCCCGATTGCAAATAAAATGATGCCCAGGCTGATCCACTGATTGTTGGTCAGCCCGAAGGTCCATCTTTGGGACTGTTCGTAGAACCGGAAATAATCAACGATGAAGCGCCATATTCCATAAAATAAAAAAAACAGACAGCTTGAAAAGCCGGGGAATTTGTTTTTATTGCGCAGTGACCACAGCAAACCGAACGCCGCAAACCCAAAGGCGGCCTCGTAAAGCTGGGTGGGATGCACCGGGCAGCCCGCCGCCAGGCTGGCCGCGCCGTTGGCCGGAAAATGAACCGCCCAGGGCAGTTGGCTGGGCTTTCCGAAACAACAGCCGTTCAAAAAACAGCCTATCCTTCCCAAGCCAAGTCCCAGGGCGAATCCGGGGGCCGCAATGTCGGCGATGGTCCAAAAGGATATCTTGCGCACCCGGCAATAGGCCACCGCCGTCAATGTTCCCAAGATGAATCCCCCGTAAAAGGTCAGCCCGCCCTCCCACACCGCCAGGGCCTGCAGGAGGTTTGAGGAGTAGTCGCTCCAATGGGTGGTTATATACATCAGCCGGGATCCGATGACTGAGCCGGCCATCACCAATACGCCAAAATCCACGATCAGGGTTTTATCCAGCCCGTACTTTTTGGCCTGCAGTTCCATCAGCCAGATTCCGGCTAAAAAGGCCAGGGCCAGCATCAGTCCGTAACTGTGGAGGGTCAAGGGTCCTATTTTAAAGATATCGGGAAGCATCTGGTGCTGTTTACTGTTTAACGTTTGCTGTTTACTGTTTAGCGTTTGCTGTTTACTGTTTAACGTTTGCTGTTTACTGTTTAACGTTTGCTGTTTACTGTTTAGCGTTTGCTGTTTGCTGTTTAATGTTTACCGTTTACTTGCCCTGAGCCCTTCGGTTGGTTCGGCGGAGCCTGCCTTCGTTTTCTGCCTTCGTTTTCCGTTTTTAGTATTCGTACCGGCGCAGGCCGATGTTCAAAAGGATCCCGGTCATCACCAACATGGTGATCAGCGAGGTTCCCCCGTAGCTTAAGAACGGCAGGGGTATCCCGGTCACTGGCATGATGCCCAGGGTGACCCCGATGTTCAGGAACACGTGAAACCCGATGACAGCGATGATCCCGATGGCGGTGAAACTGGCAAACCGGTTGCGGGCCTGCCGAGCGATGATTATCCCCCGGAATAAAAGCCAAAAGAACAGCAACAGCACGATCAGGACACCGATGAAGCCGAATTCCTCGGCAAAGGTGGAAAAAATGAAATCGGTGTGTTGCTCCGGCAGAAAGGAAAGCTTCTTCTGGGTGCCCCGCAAAAAGCCCTTGCCCAGCACCCCGCCCGAGCCCACCGCTATCTTTGACTGCAACACGTGCCATCCGGCCCCCTTGGGATCCAGATCGGGATTGATGAAGGTCAACAGCCTTTTGCGCTGATAACTTTTAAGCCCGTACCAAACGGCCGGGGCCAGGCTGCCGATGAAGATATTGGACAAAAATATGGGCAGGGCGTATTTGAACCGGACCCTGAAAAACCAAAAGGCTCCGGCCATCAGCGCCATAAAACCTATCCAGCTGGGCATCGAGACCACAGCCACCATCGAAAGCACCGGCGAGACCATGAAGAAAAAATTGCCAAAAGACAGGCCATGCCAGAACACCATGGTCAAAAACAGCGCGGCGAAGGACAGCGAGGTGCCCAAGTCAGGCTCCACCAGCACCAGGGCCGCCGGCAGCAGCACCGCGCCTATGGGGACCAGCAGCTTCCAGAATTTATCCAGAGAAAAATCGTGGGCCGAGAGTATTTTGGCCAGAACGAAGATCGTGGCCGGCTTGGCCAGCTCCGAAGGCTGGAACCTGACAAATCCAAAATTTATCCAGCGGTGAGCCTTCATCACCGGCGGAGCGAACAGCACTGCCAGCAGCAGGATCATCGAAACAATATAAAGCGGCCAGGCAAAGGCCTCAAAATAGCGGAAGGGAACGGCCATCATAATAACCAGCAGCAGCAGGCCCAGACCCAGCGAGAACAGCTGTTTCTGCCACAGCCCCGAAAGCTGGGGCTGATCTATCTGGGTGGCGCTGTATATCGCCATGATGCCAATGGCGCACAGGGCAAAAACGGCTATCACCATTTGCAGATCAAAATCGCGGGAACCCAACATTTTGAGTTTCATTGCGGCCTCGCGGTTGCAATGACCGGTTTTTCCAGCCAGCCCTTTAGTGCAAGGTATCGTTGCATTATCTTTCCGGCCATGGGCGCGGCGATCTCGGAGCCGTGGCCAGCGTTCTCCACTAGCACCGCCACCGCGATGGCCGGATCATCCAAAGGCGCAAAGCCCACGAACCACGAATGATCATCGCCGTGGGGGTTCTGGGCGGTCCCGGTCTTGCCGGCTGTTTTAACCCCCCAAACCCGGGATGCGCCGCCGGTCGATCCCGGTTCATTAACCGCTCCGTACAAGGCCTGCTTAAGAACCGATACCGTGCTGTCCGAAAGAGGCAACTTTTTTCTGCTGATGATTTCGCCAACCAGTACTTTTCCCGTGAAATCCTCGGCTTTTAACAGCAGATGCGGCTGGCACCACACTCCCCCGTTGGCCAGGGCTGCATACAGGGAAGCCATCTGCAGCGGGGTGGCCATCACTTCGCCCTGACCGATGGACATGTTCGCGGAACGGCCCACCGTCTTGGCATTTTTCCCCAGACGTTTCTGATACCAGGCGTCATCGGGGATCAGGCCTGGGTTTTCTTGGGGCAGATCTATCCCGGTTTCCTGGTTGAAACCAAGATTTTGGGACCATTTGGAAAGTCCTTTGATCTTCAGCATTATTCCCAGCTGGTAGAAATAAACATCGCAGGAATTGACAATGGCCCCGTGCAGGCCCAGCCAGCCGTGGCCTCCCTTCTTCCAGCATTTGAAAACCCGGTTGCCTATCGCCAGACTGCCCCGGCAGGGGGTTTTCATCTTCTGTTCCGGAGTGATCAGAGATTCTTCCAGAGCGGCTGCGGCGGTAACCACCTTGAAGGTGGAGCCCGGCGGATAAGCGCTGCGAATGGCCCGGTCCCATAAGGGATAGCTGGGGTCGTTGACCAGCCGGTTCCAGTCATCGGAACGAATTCCGGCCGCAAACAGATTGGGGTTAAAGTTGGGACGGCTGACCAGGGCCAGCACCCGGCCGGTTTGGGGTTCGATGGCCACCGCCGCCCCGATCATATCGCCGGTAAAAAGACTTTCGGCCAGGGACTGCAGCCGCCAGTCGATGGTCAGATAGATATTGCTGCCGGGATCGGGTTCTATTCTTTCGGCCTCGGATACCGTCCCCAGGTCGCGGCCCCTGGCGTCGACCTCGATGAAGTCCCAGCCGTGCACTCCCCGCAAATAGTTCTCATACTTCAGTTCCAGCCCGCCCTTGCCGATGTAATCGCCGTAGCTATAACCCCTCTCCCGGTATCTGGCATATTCCGACTGGCCCAGGGATGAGGTATAACCAACCAGGTGGCTGGCCAGGGAACCGTGTTCCGCCTTGCGCAGCGATTCCACCTCCAGCCGCAATGCCGGGAGATATTGAATATTCTCCTCGATCCTGGCCACCTGTTCCGGCATCAGGTCCCTGACCAGCACCACCGGGTCTTTGGGAAAGATCTTCCGCTGTAAGATCACCGAACTTTTCAGCAGCAGGCTGTCCAGTCCCAGTAACCCGGCGGCTTTATTGACCGAGGCCTGCCAGTCATTCACGGTCACCAGCACCAGGTCGAATCCCGGGCGGCTCTGGGCGATCAGCACGCCGTTGCAGTCGAAGACTAGCCCCCGGGGCGCCGGGATGCAAAGCCGCCGCAGCCGGTTCTGTTGGGAAAGCCTGGCATAATGCCCGTGTTTGACCACCTGCAGGTACCCTGACCTGAACAGCAAAATGGAAAAACCGAGGGTCAACAATGCCAGAATGGAAAGGACCCTTTCCCTGCTTCCCAGTTCATTTGCCAAAAGTCAATCTCCCCGCAACTAATGTTATTTAGTTCCCTTTGCAAAAAATTTACCGGACTTTGCAATACATTTGGCGGGCGTTGCGAGACATTTATTGTCCTCTGCCAAAGATTTATCGGCCCTTGCAACACATTTTTAGCAGGCGTTGCGAGACATTTATTGCCCTCTGCCCCGCATTTATCGGCCATTGCAACACATTTGGCGGCCTCGGTCAAAGATTTATCGGCCCTTGCAACACATTTAGCAGGCGTTGCGAGACATTTATTGTCCTCTGCCACGCATTTATCGGCTATTGCAACACATTTGGAGGCCTCGGCCAAAGATTTATCAGCCTTTGCAACACATTTGGCGGGCGTTGCAGCACATATACCGGGCGTTACAAGACATTTATTGTCTCTGATATCCGGAGATAATCTTATTTGACCGAATGCCCGGACATCAAAATATTTCGACGTTGTTCCTGGATATGTTGCTCTTTATAAAACCGGCAATATTTCTGACGGACAAATTTACATTGTTCCGCTTCTGCAGTTTTTTGAATTTTGCTTTGGACTCTACGGCTTTGGGGATTGAAACGGCAAAGAGAAAAAACGATTTACAGTAATTGAGATCCAACCACAATGTCCTGAACAGTAATTTAACGGCCAGCGCCAGCAGATAGAATAAAAGCTCAAAGTTATTTAGATGGATAAAATGCAGCAGCATTTTGTTGCGCTTGGCGATCACTTTTACTTTTCCGGATTTTTCCTTTTTTATGATCGTTGCGTTCGGGTGCTTGCATACTGCATCGTGTTCATAGTAACACCGGTAGCCGGCTCGCCAGGCCCTAAGGCCCAAATCTGCATCCTCGCTGTAATACGGGCCGAATATTTCATCGAAACCGCCCAAGAACTCCAATTTACTCCGGTCAATCAAAGCATTGGCGCCGCTTAAAAAGAAGCTGAAAGTTTTTCCCCGGGTTGGGATCCGGCAGATGTAATTGGTGTTGGAGTTGATGTCGGCGTATGAATAACCGGGATATTTGGCGCCGTCCTGAATTTTATCGGAATCAAGGCCGATGATCCTTCCCATTACTCCGAAGGTATCGTCATCTTCGAAATAGCGCACTAGCGGCGTAAAATATTTTTCGGTCAGCATCACATCGGAGTTGAGCAAAAAAACCAGTTCCTTGCCGGCCCTTTTGATGCCAATGTTGGTGTTACCTGAAAAACCCCGGTTAACAGGATTTTCGATCAGAATGACGCCGGGATAATTTTTCTTTATATATTCAACTGAATCGTCAATCGAAGCATCATCTGAAACAATTATCTCGAAATCGTCGATCCCGGATGTTTGCAAAGCGTCGTACAGCGCCGGCAAATTTGAGGCAAGTAATTCTCTCCCGTTGTAATTCGGGATAACGACCGAGATGCTGCTTTTCATTTTAGGCCAGGCGCAATTTTGATTTTTCGGTCCGCGGCAGAAAGCGTTTCAAATGCGGCAGCAATAAAAGTCCCAGCAATGCGGTATATACAGCGCTGCCCAGGCCAAAACGCATCAAAACCGAAATATATCCGCCCAAACCTCCGCCGCCCCGGCCCCAGTATTCAAACAGCTGACGCACCAGCGACAAAAGGGCGACGATCAACAGTTGGTTGGCAAGCTGGTCCTTGTAAATCCGTTCTCTGATGGAACCGGCCCAGTATCCAGAAACCGCGCCGCTTAAGGTGAAAAGGCCCAGGGTGGACGGATGATAACAGTCGGCCATAAATCCGGCCATTACTCCGATCTGGATCCCCGGGCCGGTGCCCAGGGTCAACGCCGTCAGGCCGATGATCATGGCAATGAAGTCGGGCAGCAGGCCCCAGACCGACAGCAGCCCGGACAGCGAGGACTGGATGAACACCGCCAGCCAGGCCAGCAAAAAAAGTTTTAAAGATCTCATTGCGGCGCTTTCTCCATCTGCAGCGGAGTGGTGTCGGGAAGTTCGATCCTGAATTCCGGCGCCCGGATCCTGATCTGGGGCTGGGCCGACGTTCTTCTTCTGGCCTTGGCGGCCAGGGTATCGGGAGAAGGAACCGGGGTCAGCAGGGGCAACGGGGGATTCTGCCCGCCCCGGATCACCAGCACCTGATTGATGCGGTTAAAGTCCAATGCCGGACGGACTTCCACGTCCAGCACTAATTTTCTTTTATCAACCCCGACCTTCCCCACCACTCCCAGCATCAGCCCGTAGGGGAAAACGCCTCCGTAACCCGAGGAAACAATGGTATCGCCCGGGATCACATCGGCCCTTAGGGGAACGCGGTCGAAAAGACAGGACATCCCGGCCTGGGTTTTGTATATCCCCAGCACCCGGCTGCGCAGGTCAATGGCGCTAACCCGGGAATCCGGGCTGAACACGGTCTGGACTGTCGACTGGCCGGCATCCGCGTTTAAGATCAGCCCCACCAGGCCCAGGGTGGAGATCACCACCATCCCGGGCTGAAGGCTGTCGCCGGTTCCCTTGTCTATCAGCAGATCGGGGCTTAACAGCACCGGTTCGCGCCCGGAGATCTGGGCGGCGGAAAGGTCCCAGGATGAAACGGTTTTAAGCTCCAGGGCCTGGCGCAGGCCGGCATTCTGGCGTGCCGCTTCCACCAAGGCCGAATGCTCCAGGGTCAGCTTGGCCAATTGATCTTTTAGAACTGCATTTTCCTTCCAACTGACCAGCAGGGATCGGGCCCGGGACAATGGCCATTCCAGCGGAGCAAAAACGGTCCCCACCACCCTTTCCCCCAGCCATGATTTGGCGCCCGGTGGCAGGATCAGCAGGACAATGGAAAATATGACCGCGGCCGCCAGGGAGGCCCAATCATTCTTCCTAAGTAATCTGAAGTTCAACAGCCGCATAAATGTTCGGTGGTTTTATGTAACAATTCAGCCACCAAGCGATGCACTGAGTTTACCGAAGTGGCACCAAGACACACATCAAGCTATGTGCCATTTAAAATTGGTCGACAAACATCTTGTCCGCCGTAGGCGGATTATCAATTTTATTGTGCCCCATATCCACCTAGCGGCGGACTACCGCTTCCAGCGGGATAAACAGGTTAAAAGTGGTATTACAAGAATTGTGCCTTTTAATGGGCGTGTCTTTCTGGCTGAATAGTTACGTGGTTTTAGTGAAATCCTCATTCCTTGCGGCTCTGCATCAGGACCTTCTCGTAATCGTCCGGGGATTCCAGGACCTTGCCGGCGCCGAGCACGATGCATTCCTGGGTTTCCCCCGCCAGTTTGATCGGCAGATTGGTCTCCTCTCTCAGCAGGGCGTCCAAGCCCTTCAGCAGCGAGCCGCCGCCGGTCATGGTGATCCCGGCGTCCACGATGTCGGCGGCCAGTTCCGGCGGGGTCTGTTCCAAAGCCCGCTTCACCGCCAGCACTATCTGGGACACCGGCTCCCTTAAGGCCTCGCGGATCTCCTCGCTTTTAACCTTGATGGCCCGGGGGATGCCCTGGACCACGTCCCGGCCCTTGACCTCCATCTCCCTGCTTTCCTCCACCGGAAAAGCCGAGCCGATCCTGATCTTGATTTCCTCGGCGGTCTGTTCGCCGATCAAAAGATTGTGGGTCTTGCGCAGATATTCCAGGATGGCCTCGTCCATCTCGTCGCCGGCTATCCGGATGGAGGTGTTGCGGACGATGCCGGACAGGGCGATCACCGCGATCTCGGTGGTGCCGCCGCCGATGTCGATCACCATGCTGCCCATGGCCGAATCCACCGGCAGGCCTACTCCGATGGCGGCGGCGATCGGCTCGGCGATCAAAAATACTTCGCGGGCCCCGGCATGTTCAGCCGAGTCGCGCACCGCGCGTTTTTCCACTTCGGTGATGCCAGAGGGAACGCAGATGATCACCCGGGGCCGGATCAGGGTCCGGCGCTTCTGGGCCATTTTGATGAAAGCCCGCAGCATCTCCTCGCAGATCTCAAAATCGGCGATCACCCCGTCCTTCATGGGCCGGATGGCCCGGATCTCGTCCGGAGTGCGGCCCAGCATTTTTTTGGCCTCGGCGCCCACCGCGATTGGCATCCCGGTCTTCTTTTCGATGGCCACTACCGAAGGCTGGTTTAAAACTATTCCCTTGCCTTCCACGTAAACCAGGGTGCTGGCGGTCCCCAAATCCACCGCCATATCGTGCGAGATTACGGCTCCAAAGATGTCCCTGAAGATGTCCCTGAGATTAGGCAGATTTATCATTATTCCCCCGATTGGATGGTATATTCAAAGTATTATTGTATTAACGATTGACATATCGCGGTTAGACAATTGTTTGGCCTATTGTTTGGCCCATTGCGTCACCATTGTTTGGCCTATTGCATGCTCAGCGGAGCGCGGCGTCAGCTGCCGGTACTCTCGTAGGCCTTGACCCCCTGCTTCCAAGTGAGCATCCCTAGCCCGAAAAAAAGCAGGCCGATGGCCGGGGTCAGCCAAGCGTAAATGGAATATCCTTTGTGCCCCAGCACCTGCACCGCCGGATAAAAAGCGGTGAAGGCGTAGGGAATGATCCAGCTTAAAATGAACCTTAATTTTAGATCGTAGATGGTGACCGGGTAGCCGGAGAAATTCTGCATCAGGTGGAGCACCGAGACCAGGCTGCCCCGGTCGTTGAACCAGAAGGTGGCGCTGACCGCGGCGGTGAAGATGCCCAGATAGACCAGGCAGGCTGAAAGGATCAGGCCCAGGATCATCAGGTGCTGCGGCAAAGAAAGCGATATTTTGAGATGGTGCAGGGAATAAGCCATGATCGCCAAGCCCACCAGGATGTTGGATATTTCCTCGAAGTGCACCCGCTCGGTGATCACCTGAAAAAAACTGTCCAAGGGCCGCAACAGCACCCGGTCGAACCAGCCTTCCACGATGTAGCGCTCGCTGACCTCAAACAGATTTGAAAAGAACAGAAAAAACAGGCCCATGGTCAATTGGGAAAAACCGTAGATATAGAATATCTCGTAGCGGTACCAGCCTTTTAAATGCGGCACCTTGCCGAACAGGGCGGCCACGAACAATACTCCGATCATTTGGGTCATGAAATTGGCGATGAACCCGGCCCAAAAGTCCTCCCGGTATGAAAGCCGGGACTTGAGCGAGTTGGAAACGTTGGCCCAGGCCAGGTTTATGTAGAAAAGGGCTCGGCGCATGTTTAACGAGGATGTGAGTTGGGTATGAACTCATCCCCCGGCCCCTTCTCTTGGCAAGAGAAGGGGTTCAAGGGGTTGAGTTAGGTTTTTCTACCAACGGCAGCGCGCTGAAAGCGCGGAGGTTATCAGCCTGCGCCTTCAGCCGCAGGCCTGCTGGTTTTTTACTCAAACTCGCTTAGGTTCATTTCGCCGGACGGAAACCGAAGCCAAGGCGGTTGGAAATCAGCTCCTTGGCGTCGTACCAGAAACGCATGGCTGAACGGCAATAATACCCGTCCTCGCTCCAGGACCCTCCCCGCATCACCCGGAAAGACCCGGAGGCCGGCCCGGTCGGGTTATTGGGAGCCGATTTGTCGTAATAATTCTTATCGTACCAGTCGCTGCACCATTCCCAGGCGTTCCCCGCCATATCGTAACAGCCATACGGAGAGACACCTTGGGCAAAGCTGCCCACCGGAGCCGTCCACTTGTAACCATCGCTTTTTTCCTTGCTGTTGCAGCGCTCGGGATACCAGCGGCTGCCCCAGGGATATTCCCGTCCGTCGCGCCCCCGGGCGGCCTTTTCCCACTGAGCCTCGGTCGGCAGCTTGAGGCCGGCCCAATCGCAGTAGCTTTTAGCCTCCTCCCATTCGACATTGATGACCGGCAGGCTGTCGTTCTCTAGACCGGAAAACTGCTTGGGCATCTTTTTGCCGGTGGCGTCCCAGTATTTCTTGAATTGCCCGATAGTAATCTCGTACTTGCCGATGTAATAATGATCAAGATTGATGGTGTGGACCGGCGTCTCGTCCGGTTCCCCCTCGTTGCTGCCCATGCTGAACGGGCCGGCCGGTATCTCGACCATCACCGACCCGTCCTTCTGGTTGCGGTATTCGTTGAAACCCTGGGGATTAACCCCCAGAAAGACCAAGCCTTCCCCGGATTCGCCAGCCGGCTGGCCGGACTGGTACGGAATGCCCGAGAAATAACAGGCCGCCTCCCGCATGGCCTCCAGCAGGATGCTAACGTCTCCCGCGTAGGATTTGGAAAAGGCCTTGTCGATCGCCCCGGTTTTTACGTCTATCACCCTCAGCTGCAGGGAATAGACCGCCCCCAGCTTGCCGATGGTCCCGCCCACCATCTTCTGCACCCCCAGCAGCTGCCCGGCCTCCACCAGGCAGGCCCCCTGGTCGCAGGCCCCGCTCTGCTGAAAGCCCTGCTCCTTGAGAATCTCATCCCGCTTGCTGCGGTCCACCACCTGGTAGACGTTGGCAGTCACCAGATCGTTCACCAGCTTGTCGGAAAACATCACCGCTTCGCTTGCCGACAGGCCGGCGGTAGTGTTAAGATCCATGATCGAAATGGTGGTTTTTCCTGCCAGCGCCGCCGGCAGGGTCATGAAAAGAAGAATCCTTGTAAGTCTGCTGAGCATTGTCGTCCTGTTAACTGTTCGCTTAATATCAGAATTGGAAGCCCAAATGGGCGATCCAGTATGACCCCCCGTCCCATGACAGGATACCCGTTTCCCTTTTGGAGGAGGAACTGGTGGGGTCGTCGTAATACTTCATCTCGCCTCCCCACCCCCACTCTTTGACGGTATTGTTCCATTCAAAGCCCATGAAAAAGTGCTTGCGGTAGAGCCTGACCCCGAAGGGAAATCCCAGGTTGATCTTGGATACGGTGGAGAACCCCCTGTCGTCCAGTTCCTTTCCGCTGAGATTGACATCATCGAACTGCCCGCCGACACCTATGTAGGGCTCGATGGCATCGGCCGGAGAAATCATCATCCGGTATCCTAATTTAATGTTATCGGAAAGGACAAACCTCCAGATGGTAAAAGCCTCCTCCGGCAGATAGCGGGATGTAGAAGTCACCGTGTTCGAGACCAGGTTGGTGTCGGTAAAAGCTACGCTGGATGAAGCCGATTTAAAGCTGACGATGGAAAGCCCCAGGTCCCCGGGGCAGATGCTGAAGGAATTTCCCTTGCGGCTCAAATAAAACTTGACAACCGATCCCTCCAATCCAAAACGCCGGCCCTTGTTCCATTCAATGCCTTCATAGACCCGTCCGAAACTGTCCTTCTCCGACCAGTAGAAGTTCTCTGCTTTCATCTTTTCGGTTCCGAAACAGAATGACAAAGAGAACCATTTTGTTTTCTTGGTGTCAATGCCCCCTTTCTTCTTGGCTCCGGAAGGTTTGGCCAGGGAAGTATCGGTTTGGGGTTGGGGCGGGGCCAGGACGGCCGCCGCCGGGGCCGGTTGTGCCTTCACGCCGGAAAAATAGCTGGCCGCCTCTCTCATGCCCTCCAGTAGCAGGCTGATGTCGCCGCTATACGACTTGGAGAACGCCCGATCAATTCCTCCGGTCTTGACGTCGATCACCCGCAGCTGCAGGTAATAAGCCGCCCCCAGCTTGCCGATGGTGCCACCCACCATCTTCTGTACACCCAACAGTTGCCCAGCCTCCACCAGACATGCCCCCTGGTCACAGGCCCCGCTCTGTTGGAAGCCCTGCTCCTTGAGAATCTCATCCCGCTTGCTGCGGTCCACCACCTGGTAGACGTTGGCAATCACCAAATCGTTTATCAGCTTGTCGGTCAGCATGGATACTTCGCTTTTCGACAGACCGGATGTCACATTCAGGTCCATTACCGAGACCTGCAGTTTTTGGGCCTGGGCTGATGGCAAGGCTGCTAATGCCAACAAAAATGCCATTGTAATAACATTCATTATTTGTTTCATAGACACCCCCTTAATATTTTTTTCGCGTCATTTAGTATGTTTCGTGCCTGCGCGCCTGCCTATGCCGAAGCTTGCCTACGCTGAAGTTTCGCGCAAGTAGGCGGCTACGCGCAGGCAGGCTGAAGTGCGGAGTTTACACCGATGAAAGAGGTGGCACGCAAGCGTGGGCAAGTCGGTTCTTTATGATCTCCTTGTTGTCTTAGCCCCTGGGATGAAACTGCCGGTGCACTTCCTTCAAATATTCCCGGTCCACATGGGTGTAGATCTGGGTAGTGCCGATATCGGCATGGCCCAGCATCTCCTGCACCGAGCGCAGGTCGGCTCCGCCCTCCAAAAGATGCGTGGCAAACGAGTGCCGCAGGATATGGGGATGCACCCGTTTCTTGATCCCGGCCTTTTGGGCATAAGCTTTCAGCAGTTTCCAGAAACCCATCCGGGACATCGGCCGCCCCCGGTTGTTCAGGAACAGCGTCTCGGCGCTGAACTTCTTCAGCAGGGCCGGACGGGAATTCCGGCGGTATTTTTCCGTCCAGTGGCGGGCCGACCGGCCCACCGGCACTATCCTCTCCTTGGACCCCTTGCCGAAACAGCGGATGAAATCCTGATCAAAGAACAGATCCGAAGTTTTCAGGGTCAACAGCTCCGAGATCCTCAGGCCGCAGGCGTACAATATCTCCAGCATGGCCTTATCGCGCAGACCCAGCCGGGACGCGGGGTCCGGCTGGGCCAGCAGTTGTTCCACTTCGCTTAGGTCCAAGACCTCGGGCAGTTTTTTGTCTAACCGCGGGGTCTCTATGTTCTCGGTGGGGTCGGACTTGGTTGTCCCCTCCGAGGCCAGAAATCTGTGAAAGCCGCGCAGGGCGGAGATGTTCCGGGAAAGCGATACCGGGGAAAGCCCGTACCCCATCAACAAGGACAGGAATTCCGAGATCACTTTCCGTTCCACCGCCCGGAGGTCTGCGATATTCTTGGTTTTCAGGAAGATCAGGTAGCGCCTGATATCCCGGTCATAGGACTGAATGCTGTTGTCCGAAAGCCCCCGCTCCACTGCCAAGTGGGTCAGATATTGCTGCAACGCTTCGTCCATATTATCCTAACCCGGATTACCGGACTAAATAATGAACCCAGGAAAACCGGAATAAATTTCTGGATTCATGGTTTCCTTATAAAATATTATTCCGCGTGGTTCGGAATGAGTCTCGCGCATCCATAGACATCAGCTGAACGAGACATCACCCTTGGGTTTTTCCAGAGGCCTGGGGCTTAAAGGCGCGGGCCGGTGGGCCACCGGGGGCACGGGCGGTCTTAAACCCGGCTGGGGCTTGACCGGCAGCGGCATCCTGCCCAGCGGATTCACCGCCACTTTGGGCGACAGGCCGGGCCGGGCCTGCGGGCTTAAAAACGGGGAAGCAGGTTTTAATAGGGCCGGATATTCTTTGATCGGCAGCACCGCCTGCTGCGGGGCGGACAGGGGTGAGGCCGGCTTCAGCAGGGACGGGGCGGGTTTTGGCAAGCCCAGCGGTCTGGCCGGCTCGGAAGGCTTGGGAGCAAATGGCGACAAAGGCCGGCCGGCCAAGGCCGGACGATCCATAGCCGGTTGTTGTTCCGGAATCGGAGTAATTGGGGCAGCCTGGGTAACTGGGGATGGCATCGTCCCGGCGCCAAGCCCCTGGGGCCTCACTTTGGACTTCAACCTGGTCAAGGCCGAGAGCTCCTCTTCGCGGCGACGTATTTTTTCCCGCTCCAGCTCTGCCTGCTCCTGCTTTAATGTTTCAACTTGACTGCGGGCCGCATCGGCCTGGGCGTTCATTTCTTCTATTTCGCTCTTCTTGCCTGCTATTTCCTGTTCGATGGCAGCGATCTTCCCGGCAGCCTGTCCGGCCTCTTCCAGACGGCGCCGGACTTTTTCCTCGTCAGCCCTTAAGGTTTCTATAAGATTGTCCATCTGCTGGGCCTGTTTTTTGTTCTCCCCCAGCCTCAGGCTCCAGCCTTTTTCTTCCTCCTTCAGCGCATCAAGCTGTTCCTGGGAATTGGCCAACTCCGCCTTTAAGCCGTCCACGCTGGATTTCAGGCCTTTCTGTTCCGCCAGCAGGTCCTGCTTCTGGTGCAGGTAATTCTCCAGTTCGGCCCGCTCTTTTTCAATATCGGCCACTTCTTTTTGGATGGTAGAAAGACTTTCCTTCATCTGGGCTTCCTCGGCCTTCACCTTTTCCAACCTGGCTTCCGACTTGTCCAGCTTGGCCTGGCTTTCCTCGGCCGATTGGGCGAATTCCTGTTTTTGCTGTTTGATTTTTTTAACCTCGGCCTGAAGCTCCTTGCGTTCGGCCTTCAGTTGATTGAGTTCCTGATTGGCTTCTTCCAGCTGCTGGGTCTCGTTTTTCAGGCCGGCGATGCCCTGCTCCAATTCCTGCTTTTGCCGGGACAAGGCCGAGACCGCCTCTTCCAGTTGAACCCGCTGCGGCTCAAGCTCCGCTATTTTCCGATTGTGCTCGTTATGTTTGGATTCCCACTCCCCGGCCTGGGATTCCAGTTCCTGTTTTCTTGACGACCATTGCTCTATCTGCTGTTCGACCTGGGTCCGTTCCTCGCCCAGCTTCTGCAGCCGCTGCCGGGATTCTTCTATCTGGCCGCGGATATCGGCCAGATAGCTTTCCAGTTCCCGCACCGCCGCCACCTCGTGCTGGCGCTGGGCGATGTCTTTTTCCAACCCGGCCGCCAGGGCTGAATCGGCTTCGATCTTCTGGGAAAGCTCGGCGTTGCGCTGCTCCAGCTCGGCCTGCCTGGTCCCGGCCTCAAAGACCTTGGTCTGGACCTCCTCCAGCGAAGCGACGGCCTGAATCTTCTCCGCCTCCATCTGTTCCATTGCTTTAATCAGGCCGTCATGCTGCTGTTGCTTATCGGCCAGCTCCATTTCTTTGGAGGATAGCCCGGCCACCATGCTCTCTATCTGCTGGCGGCGGCTGTGCTGGTCCTGAACCAGGGCCTGTAGTTTGGATTCCGATTCGGCCAGTGCCCCGTTCAGGGCTTCCACCTTGGTATTGACCGAGGACTCCTGGGCCTGCAGTCCGGCGATCCTCTGCCGGATCTTGTCCTCTTCCTGTTTCAGGGACTGGCGCCTCTCCAGCACCTGGGATTCCGAATGCTTGACCTCTTCAATTCCCTTTATCAGTTCGTCTTTCTGCAAAACCAGATTTTTGATCTCCGCCCGCAGTTTTTCCTTTTCCTCCCGGCTCTTTTGGGCCTGGGAGATCATGTCGTTCTTCTCCTGCTCGGCCGCGCTCAGCTCCGAAAGCAGTTCGGCCTGCAGATTGCGGGTCTGGTCCGCCTTTTCGGCCAGGGCAGCTTCTTCCTGTTTCATCCGGCTGACCTTGGTTTCGGCCTCGGCGGCCTGGGCCTGCCATTTATCCAGAGTGTCCTTGGCTCCGGTTAGTTTTAACTCCTGTTCCTTGAACGAGGCCTCCGCTCGGCGCTTTTCCTCCAGCTTCTGCTGGATGGACTTTTGCAGGCTCTCCAGCTCAGCCTTCCAACTGCCGGCCTGACTCTGCCGCTCGGAATGCGACTGTTCCAAAGTCAATAGCTGGGCCTGCAGGCCCTGGCTCTTCTCCGCCGCCGCCGCCAAGGCTTTAGTGTCTTCCCCCAACTGCTGGTTGATCTTCAGCAGCTCGGCCCTTTTTTCCCAGATTTTAGTGGCCAGGTTGGAGTCCTCCTTGGTGCGGTCGTCCAGCTTGCGGTTGATTTCGTCAAGCTTGCTCTGGGTGTCCTGCCTCCTTTGAGACATGGACATCTCCTCGCCCAAAGATTCGGCCAGCCGGTGGTCAACGTCCTCCAGCATGGCCTTGCGGTCGGCTACCAGCTGATCCAGCGAGGTGTAGCTGCGGCGCCCCTGTTCCACCTGGGAGATCAGGGCCTCCTCTTCCTTTTTGAGGTTGTCCATGGCGCTGGGGGGCGCCTTTTCTTCTTTTTTCTTGGAGAACAACATAAAGCCTCGTTTTTAAATGATTGGACGTTGGCGGAGGTTTATTACCTGCCAAGATGCCGGGTACGCAGCATGACCGTGATTATACCATGCCGGAGGGATAAATTAGATTGCCAAATGTTATTTGATTGATGCCAAGGCTTGTTTGACCATTGCCAAGGCTTGTTTGAGTGCCGCCAAAGCTTGTTTTTATATTGCCAAGGCTGTAAGGACACGGCCTGTCGTGTCCTTACTCGCCGCCAAGGCTTATATAGTCTTTGACTAAAGGATATTGAACTACCGGCCCTTTAGTTCTATCCTGGCGATGCGCTTGTATTCGGGCGTGGCGGCCCCGTAGACGCTCTTGACGTATTTCTTGACCTTTAGCCCGATGTCCACGGCCCCGGTATTGGCGGCATACAACAGCTTGTCGCGGTTGATGCGGGCCTTGGCTAATTCATCGGCAAAGGTGTTTATATCATCGCCCAAAACCGGGAGGGCATCGAGGTATTTGTTGAGCGCTATGATCTGAAGATCCCTTTCGTTGGGCTTGTAGGCCGGAACGCCGGCCAGGTAGGACACCAAAGATTTGAAGTTGCTTATCCGGTTGTCGTAGCTCATCTGGGAGGTGGATTTGGACTTGGCGGCCACCGCCGGGTCTTCGGCCTTCAGCTTGCCGCCGCCCTGGACTTTTTTAGCCAGACTGCGGGCGTCTTTTATTTCCTTGTCGCTGCCTACCGCAGCCAGGGCGTTGACGACCCGGGTGGCTAATTTGCTCATGCCCTCAAAGGCGGCCTGCCGTTTGTTGACCGAGCTTCGGTATGGGGTTTCGCAGGCGGATACATCGGCCAATGCCTTTGCGATGGATATTTTGGTAGTTTTAAGGCTTTTTAGGACCAGACTGACGGCGGTGGGATTATAGTTTTTGCCCAGGCTTTCTACTGCGGTAACCAGGGCGCCAAAGTTGGCGACGTTCTTGGCGTGGCCGGATTCGGTTTTGGAAACCTTTTTGGTGGCTGTAGCTTCTGCCATGACGATCTCCTGTTAAAATTGCTGGTTGGTTATTTGATGTAACTAAGTTCCTTTGCTTTTATTACTGCATTTTTTTGGAGTGTCACAAATATTTCAATCAATTTTCTTATCTTTTCCATTTGTGTATTCTTGTCTGTTTTTGAAATAGTACCCCCTTTTAGCATTTTCGAAACAACTATCTCCATATAAATATCTTGTAATACTGATTGTTCCTCGCCATAAAAACGTATATGCGAATCAACATGATTGTTAAGTTTGGAAAAGATATGTCTTATTTCTTCTGCTGAATTGTCGTTTTCCCGGGTAAAATCTTCAAGTGATGTAGCACATCTATTCAGGTAAACAAAAATATCATTTAACATATCAATAGTTTGTTTAATGCACAACAAGTATGAATCATGCTCTAATAATTTATCTTTTTTTAATTGCGCCTGCAATATTTTATGGGTTAGCCCTGCATATACGGCAGTTATCAAAACCAGTGATGCAGTGAGGAAAATGGTTATTTTTGCTTCGATAGACATATTCTTACACTCGTATAATACAGTAAGTATATTGTTCATTCTATTTTATCTATCTGATTCTGCTGTTCTTCTTAAAGCCAAAAAAGCTTCTTTTAAAGGCTGGGTAACTGAACTTGACGGCTCAGCTAAAACCAGTTCCTGATAAATGTTTAAAAAGCTATTTCTTAAGCGATGGAAGAAATGCAAATAATGCCTCATAAAGCCAATACAATCCAATATCGCAAACTCAACCCCCGTGGGTTCATAAAGACTTTTGGCGTAATCGGCAACATCTTTATCTATGGGCCCGGTCGTTATAAATATGTAGTTGTCAATTTTTATCTTCTTTTTAGCCAACTTTTGCAAAGCAACCACTATGTCATTCCTTGATACCGGCTTGTCTTTCATCTCATAGCAGGTGACGATAGCTTCATCGTTTTTGAGCGTTATTTCAACATCGCCAACAGAGCCAGTTTGTTTATCGGCGGCAGTATGGGCATGTAATGGCAAAGGCAATTCCCCGATTTTATCGCTGGCGGTGATATAGGCTGCGGCAACGATTAATACCGGCAATCTGCTGGCATTTTTACATTGTAAATGTTGGGCAATGAGTATTATTATTTCTTCGGAAGACAGGGGTAAAAAATCATTGGTTTGTTTTAAGCCGGCTATGAGCTGGCCCATGCGCTGCTCATTTTCATCTTTTACAACAATCAAATACCGTACTATTTCATTTAAGACATTATCTGCGCGTTCTTTGTTTTTATGCACCGCATCAATTATCTCAAGGGTATAGGTATAGGCTTCTTTGGGTCTGCCGACCATTTCTAAATCAGGTTTCAATATTCTGTCGATATTGCGAAAAGCAGGCGTAAGATATGCAGTCGTCGGGTTGCAGGGCAATTTATGTTTATGAACGAATGCTTCAATATATAGCTCGTCATAATGCCTGCCGGAGAATGTGCCTTTGCCGCCGATTTCAGTGTAGGGCTTCCTTATATCTACTGCGGGATCATGCAATTTTGCCAACAAACAAGACATCAGTAATCTTATTGGCGCTTTGTTGGTATTGCAACGGCAGAGAAATTCAATCTTTTCCCAAAACTCATCTGCAGCAACGAATGACTTTGCTTTAGCCTTCTGCGCGAGTTTATAAGATTGTTCCAATATTTCGGCTGGATTATTCATTTTCAAAAAGCGTATGTTTTTTATGACTTTTATTAATATCGTAATTGACCCAAAGAACTTCTTGACGTTTATCTTTAGTTGAATGTATTGTTTTTTCATCGCTGTATATTTTATGCCATTTACGGCTGGAGTATAATTCATCCATAAGTTTACAGTCATAATTAGACAAAGCCACCATGCCAACTGCTTCGTTTAAAACATTTGCCAACGCCCGATGCATATTATTGTCCATTTCATAGCCATAGGAACTGGTGTCCCCCCTGGTCTCGTGCAGGTACGGCGGATCGCAATAAAACAAAGTGTCTTTACTGTCATATAATTTTATTGCTTCAATCGCTGGTCTGTTTTCTATCTGAACGCGGATCAAACGCTCTGCAATAAATTCCAACTGTTCAATGCCGCCCAACCATCGGCTTACCACACCGCTCATGCCAGCGCGGCTGGTGTTTTTACAATTAGCCCATCTGCCTATTGACGCTTTCTGGGCCAGCCCTGTTCTTACCTGCCTGGCCCGGATATAAAACCTTCTGGCCCTTTCCAGGGCAGCCAAGTCAGGGTCCAAATTACAGGCATTGGCAAATTCCTCGCGGGAAAACGGCGTGAAAGATATTTTTTCAATTAGTTTATCTTTTTGTTCCCTTAACACCTTGAAAAAGTTTACGACTTCACCGTCAATGTCATTGTAAGTTTCCACGGGGGAAGGTTCGCGGTTCAACAACACCGCCCCGGAGCCTGCAAACGGCTCGCAGTAATGATTGCAGGCAGGCAATAACGGCAACAGCCAATCAAGATGTGAATATTTCCCGCCATACCACCCAAAAGCAATAAGTTTCTTTGGCTTTGTGAAATTAACCAGCGGCGAAGATGTTCTTTTATTTTTTACAAAGGTTTCTAACATTGGTTTGTCTTAATATCAGTACTGTTCACTTAATAACCACAATATGATCCTTGACGTGTAAATGCCTGGTCTTCGTACGTTCCCGTGGCCGAAGGGGATAGCCGCTCATTTTCCTCTTTACACCGCGCTGATTGCGCCGGGCTCTGCTTGACACAACTCGCTCCTCAAGAATCTCGAGTAGAACAGCCTCATGAAATGCTTTTCTCTCTTGAGAGGGGAAAAGTCGCTTTTTTCTTTGGCTGCGGTGATTTCGTTTTCAATTTCGTTGCCATAGTATGGTCGGATTATGCGCAATGAAATTGTTTTGGTAACAATTATATTCTCTTCCGGCATGGTTTACCTAATTTAAATGGCAATTGTTTTAGTTACTAATATGATACACCTATTTAACAATAAAAGTCAATTGTAAAGTTGGTAAAACAATAACCTAAAACCGCGGGAACAAAGAAAAACCCGCCGTAAGGCGGGTGACCTCTCCCCTACTTAGGGTAGATACAGTTTAAAGATGGATTGCTTCATCTGCCAGGCATCAAAGCCATTTCGCAATGACTAACGACGCCTCCCCCTTCGCAACGACCTGCCCGACGACTTGTCCGCCATAGTAGCAACGAAGGAGGAAGCACTGCGACGTAGTCGTGGGAGGGGGAACGAGGCAATGCACTGTGAGGTGACGGACTTGATTGGCATACGAAGTGGGGCGGTCAAAAGGGTCAGCTCTTAAAACTATGCGCCACCGACAAACTTCCCACGAACAAAAATCCCAGCCAGTACAAAAGCAAAAACGGCACCGAGGCCAGCTGCATGTGCTTAAAGGCGTACCACAGGGCCGCCGAAGTGTAGGCCACCAGCAATAATTCCACCACCACCGTTAAACTGAACTTGGCCTTGTATTTCTTTCCCGACCAGCCCTGGGGCTTGCCCAAAGTAAGGTTGTACTTGGGGGTGCGGGCGAAGGCGCTCTGGCGGTTGAACAACGCGCTGAATACCGCCTTGGAGTTGATCACCGACAGGCCGATGGCCCCGGCCATCAGGATCGGCAGAAAGCGGATGCGGCGGCGCCAGTCCGGGTAGATCTCCTTCTGAGCGTAGATGTAAAAGATGGGATAGCTGAAGGCGCTGATGGTGAACACCGTGGCCCCGATGAAAAAGCCCCTGGAAGCCGCCTGGGAAACCTTGAGCACCAGCATCGGGAAGGACAGCAGGGTCGCCAGCAGCATCACCGGGAAGACGATGTGGTTGGTAAGGTGAATCGTAGCCTCCCACTTGCGCAGGCGGGAGAGCGAAGGATCGCGCCAGATGCGGGGCAATAGTTTTTTGGCGGTCTGGATGGCCCCCTTGGCCCAGCGGTATTGCTGGGCTTTGTAGCCGTGGACCTCCTCCGGCACCTCGGCCGGGCAGACTATTTCGTTGACATAGACGAACTCCCAGCCGGCCAGCTGGGCCCGGTAGGAAAGGTCCATGTCCTCGGTCAAAGTGTCCTGCTGCCAGTCCCCGGCCGAGACGATGGCCTGTTTCCGCCAGATCCCGGCGGTGCCGTTGAAGTTCATGAAGATGCCGGATGAATTGCGGGCCCCGTGCTCGATCACGAAATGGGCGTCCAGTCCGATGGCCTGGCCCTTGGTCAAAAGCGAGGCCTGGCCGTTGATGTGGCCCCAGCGGGCCTGGACCAGGCCTATTTTGGGCGAGGAGAAATAGGGCATCATGTTTTTCAGAAAATCGGCCGGGGGCACGAAGTCGGCGTCAAAGATGGCCAGGAAGTCTCCCTGGGCCTGGGCCAGCCCGGCCTTTAAGGCCCCGGCCTTGAAGCCGCCCCGGTCGCTGCGGTGCAGATGGACGATGTTGATCCCCTGATTTCGATACTGCTCGGTCAACTCCCGGGCCCTTTCCCTTGTCTCGTCGGTGGAATCGTCCAGCACCTGGATCTCCAGCTTTTCTTTGGGATAGTCCAGGGCGGCCGCGGATGCGATCAGCCGCTCCACCACGTACTGTTCGTTGAATATGGGCAGCTGAACCGTAACCGAAGGCCATTCGGTTATTTCACAGCGGACCTTCTGGCGGTTGACCCTGTTCTTGCGGTAAAGGTACACCATCAGATAGGCATGGAAGGAATAGACCGAGAGCACCAGCATCATCAGACAGTAAAATGCCAGCAACAGGATATCGTAAATGGACATGGTCATGCTATATAATAATATTGAAATTAGAACTTCCGGTATCAGCTGAGGTTCTTCAGCACCATCTTGGCCACCGTCTTCAGAGTCTCGAACACCCCGTAGCCCTGGTGGGCCACCGCCTCCATTTCAGGAGAGTTGAACTTGTTCAGCTGCCCCCGCATCTCCTCCACCGAGGCGATGTTGGGCAGGTCCCGCTTGTTGTACTGGATGATGAAGGGAACGGTCTGGATGTTCAGCCCGTGCTGGGTCATGTTGTCCTGGAGGTTGGCCAGGGATTCGACGTTGGCCTCCAGTCTTTCCACCTGGGAATCGGCCACGAACACCACCCCGTCCACGCCTCTGAGGATCAGCTTGCGGCTGGCGTTGTAGAACACCTGCCCCGGCACGGTATACAGATGGAACCTGGTCTTGAACCCCTTGATGCTTCCCAGGTCCAGCGGCAGGAAGTCAAAGAACAGAGTCCGGTCCAGCTCGGTGGCCAAAGAGATCAGCTTGCCTTTGGCCTCGGGCGCCACCTTGGTGTAGATGTGCTTGATGTTGGTGGTCTTGCCGCACAGGCCGCACCCGTAATAGACGATCTTGCAGTTGATCTCGCGCGATGAATAATTAATTAACGACACTTTTGGCGCTCCCGGCTACTTAAAAAGGTTATCCAGCTCGGATTCGGCCTCGGAGGCGAAATCTGAGCCGAAATTTGAACCCGACAGCGGCGGGGGCGGGGGCGATTCCTCCAGTTTGGCGAAGATGGCCTGGAACATCTTGATCAGTTCGGTCACCGTCTGCTTGGTGCGGACCCGCACCAGCCCCAGGGTGGTGCGCTGGTCGAAGATCACCGCCAGCATCACCCGGGATTCGATGGAGGCCACGTAGATGTTCTGTTTCTCTCCCTGATGGAACAGGGTGGAGAATTCCTTCTCCCCTACCAGCATGGCTAGCTGGCTGGTGGCCGCAAAATCGGCGGCCGAGAGCGAGGAGAACGAAGTGGTGTCCAATTGGCTGACGTCGCCGGCCGTGGTGATCAGCTGACCGGCCTTGTCGATCAGCAGCACCGCCAGGGAATTGGTATTCTTAAGGAGCTGGTTCAGCAGCTCATTAATGGACCAAAAATCGTCCTCAAATACGTTTAAATTTTCCACCGGCACTTTATTTCACCTCGTAAAATTCTTGCTTATTGGGACCTCTACAGAAATAACTCTTACCACGGAACCACGGAATTTATGAAACTATTTTGTTAAACTGCAAACTGAGCAATGGAATTAATTCTGTGTTTTCGGGGTTTCCGTGTTTCAGTGGTAAAACTTGCAGGTGACTTTAATTTTACAGGCTGCACTTTTTCCCCAGGTTCTCCCAGCGCAGGTCAATGTCCTTCTGGATATCCTCTATAATGGCCTGGTTCTCCGGGCGCTTCAGGTGGCGGAACCGCTCCTGCTGGAACATCCATTCCGTGATGGGCTTTCTTTCCTTGGGGGTGTAATTGAGTTTGTATTTCCCGTCTTCGACTTCATACAGCGGCCAGAAATTGGCCTCCACCGCCAGCCGCCCCAGTTCGGCGGTCAGTTCCGGCAGATAGCCCCAGCCCAGCCGGCAGGGCTGCAGCACGGCGATGAAGGCCGGCCCGCCCTTGGCCAGGGCCTTCTCCACCTTCTTGGTGAAATCCGACCAGTTGCCCACCACGCTCTGGGCCACATAGGGAATCCCGTGGGCCGCCATGATCTCGGTCAGGTTCTTACGGAACTGGACCTTGCCAGGAATTTTTTTTCCGTTGGGACTGGTGGTGGTGGTGCTGCCCTTGGGGGTGGCCGAGGAGCGCTGGATCCCGGTGTTCATGTAGGCCTGGTTGTCGTAGCAGATATACAGCATGTTGTGACCCCGCTCCATGGCGCCTGATAAAGCCTGCAGCCCGATGTCATAGGTGCCGCCGTCGCCGCCGAAGGCGATGAAGCGGATGTCCTCCTTGACCGTGCCCTGGCGCTTAAGGGACTGGTAGGCCGCCTCCGCCCCGGAGATGGTGGCCGCCGAGTTCTCAAAAGCGCTGTGGATGAAGGGCACGTCCCAGGCGGTATGGGGGAAGATGGTGGAAACCACTTCCAGACAGCCGGTGGCGCAGGTGGCCACTACCGGCTTGTCGCCGGCGGCCAGCAATGCCTGGCGGGCCACGATGGTGGCTCCGCACCCGGCGCAGGCCCGGTGCCCGCCGGTGAACTTGTCGCCCCGGGCCGCCAGTTCTTTAAGATTTGCCATGTTTTATATTCCTTTTTTCAATTACACCAGAATTGTTGCCCTTTTTGCGGTACTTGGCGCTTTTCTCTAATAGATTTAACTGTTTTGACTTTTCTTGTTCCTTGTAAACAACAATGTTTTTACTACCATTTTAAAATTGCTTCCAATGTTTTATCAACAGAGTTACAATCTTTACGTTCTATTGCAATTCGCAATTCCATTAATTTTTTTGAGTACTTCTCCAGTAACACATTATGCGTGATCTCCTGTATGAATTCATAAAGGTACATCACATTATCCCAACGCTCTGTACTGGCTTCTTGCCATAACCTACCCAAATTAAACACAAAAATGTTTTTGGGTGATTGTATATCTTTATTAGTTCCCATTTTTTAAATACCAGGGTAAACTTTTTCTAATTTATCTCTTGGCAATAATTTCAACAAAGGTTCCATCTCGCATACTTCAAGAGGGCAGTCTTTCCAGTTATGAGACCAACATATTATCATATCACAACCACTTACCGAGTGATTGTGCTGTTTAAAATTTAAACTCTCATATTCAAATTCAACTAATTCTCTTGTCCAACCTTTGCCGTTAAACCTCCTGATAGTTGCATCAGGGAAACCACTTTTAACCTCCTCTACTATAATTCCTAACTCCTCAAATATCATACCAAAAAGGAGGACAACACCCAATTCATTTACTGGTCCATAAATAAGACCACCGTAGTTTATCGGTTTTCCTACTATTGAAATTCCACGCCCTGATTTTTTGCTTACTTTAATTCGTTCCAGAAGATTTTCTTCTAATAAAACCTCTTCATATTTTTTAGGGCAGAAACGAAAACGATAACGTTTGCCAGGTATCACTGGTTCAATAACTATAGCGTCACCCGGTTTCGCATTATGTGTTTTATACCAACCTTTAACACCAAAGAAACGCTTTTGTAAAGGATCATACGTCAGCAATTGGACTTTATCGTAATCATCAAATACTGCTTCAATTTTTATACTTTGTTTAACCTCCGGTAAATCTAACTCTGGCTTTCCCCCAATGGGGACAATGCCATAATTTAAATATACTTGAGTAAGTTTACTGATTACTTCCTTGCTTTTCATGAGTATTACATATTCTGCGTAATATAATGTTTAAGACTACTCGCGAACGCCTAAGTATTGAACCGAATCGGCCTTGACCTTGCCGGCCTTCAGGTCCATGAACAGGCCTTCGATCTGCTCCAGGTCGATCTCCCGCCCGCCCCAGCCATAGCTGAAGGTGATGCATCGGTTCTATTGTAACCAACTCGTCCTGTCTAACCCATCACATAAGCACCATCGGCAGCGGTTTCAGCTTGCGTCCGATGGGATCTAACACCATGCCCAGGGCTTCTAAAGTGGTGGCTCCGATTAGATATATCCTCTCATCGCCGAAGATGACCGGGGCCGCCCGCACCTTGTCATGATATTCGAAGTAGGCGTTGCCTACAGGCTTTATTATTATCTCGCCGTTGGCTAAAATAAATTCCTGCTGTGATGTCGGTTTGATGCCCAGAGATTGCAATACCTTTTGCGGTAAAACCGAATAAATCGCGCCCGAATCCACCAGGAACTCGCACTCCTTTTTTCGCCGGGGGTGTTCTGGATTTATAACCATGACCTTCAAATACGTTATCCCCATTTTTCGATAGTCTCCATTACTTTTTTTATATTCCTGAAAAAAGTTCTAAATTACTGATAAACTGAATCAGGGTTTTTAATTTCTGATTTTTGCTTTTTTATTTTTGGTCTATTCCCTGACCCCCAGATAGTTCACCGAGTCGGCCTTGACCTTTCCGGACTTGAGGTCCAGGAACAAACCTTCGATCTGCTCCATGTCTATCTCCCGCCCGCCCAGGCCGTAGACCACGCCGGCTATCTGGGGCTTTTTGGCCGAGCCGTACAGGGCCGAGCGGATCTCGGTAAACACCGGGCCACCGAAACCGCCCACCGAGTCGGAGCGGTCCAGCACCGCCACCGTCTGGATGTTTTCCAGGGCCTTGACGATCTCTTCGGTCGGGAATGGCCGGAAGACGCGGACCTTGAGCAGTCCGGCCTTGACCCCCTGTTTCCGCAGTTGGTCTATTACCACCTTGGCGGTGCCACAGGTGGAGCCCAAAGCCACGATGGCCACCTCGGCGTCATCCAATTGATATTTCTCGATCAGGCCGTAGTTGGCGTCGAACTTCTTCCCGAATTCCTGGCCTACTTCTTTAATGACCTTCAGGGCGTTGTTCTGGGCGTCCACCATGGCCCGGCGGTGCTCGAAGTAATAATCGGTCAGGTTGATGGCCCCCATGGTGAACGGCTGCTTGACGTCCAAAAGGTGCATCATGGGATCGTATTTGCCGATGAAGCCCTGCACCTCATTGTCCGGCAGGGTGTCTATCCGCTCCATGCCGTGGGAGATGATGAAGCCGTCGGTAGTGACCATCACCGGCAAGCGGACGTCCTGGTGCTCGGCGATCCGCACCGCCTGGATCATGCTGTCGTAGGCCTCCTGGGCGTTCTCGGAGAAGATGTGTATCCAGCCGGCGTCGCGGCAGCCCATGGTGTCGGAGTGGTCGCAGTGGATGTTGATGGGGGCCGCCAGCGCCCGGTTGACGTCGGCCATCACGATGGGCAGGCGCAGTCCGGCCGCGATGTAAATCATCTCGTACATCAAAGCCAGGCCCTGGGAGCTGGTGCCGGTCATGGTGCGGGCTCCGGCCGCGGCCGATCCGATGCAGGCCGACATGGCCGAATGCTCGGACTCCACCGCCACGAATTCGGTCTTGACATCGCCATCGGCCACATACTGGGAAAATATCTGAACGATCTCGGTGGCCGGGGTAATGGGATAGGCGGCCACCACGTCGGGATTGATCTGCTTCATGGCATAGGCCATGGCCTCGTTGCCGGTCTTGGCCAGTATTGTCTTCTGCATGCTACTTGACCTCCTCAACCATGGTGATGGCCTTGACCTTCTTCTTGCCCGGGCACTCGTGGGCGCAGATGCCGCAGCCCTTGCAGTGGTCCAGGTTAAAGCCCGTCACCTGGCCGTCCTTTAAGATGACGGCCGAATCCGGGCAGTAGACCCAGCAGAACAGGCACTGGATGCAGTTCTCAGGGTGGTATGCCGGCTTGGAGCTTCGCCAGTCACCGGTCTTGAACCCGGCGGCGGTGCCGCCCTTCTCTATATTCCCCCCCAGGGCCAGTTCATGGTATTTCCTCAACTCGCTCATGCCGATTTTACCTCCTCTGCCGCCCGCTTCATGGATTGGATGTTCCCCTCGATTACCTCCGGCCGGTGGGCGAATTTCTTGGCCAGCTTCTTCTCGGTGTCCTCCATCATGCTCGTGAAATCCAGAATCCCGGTGATCTTCACCAGGGCCGCCAGCATCGGGGTATTGGGGATCTTCTTGCCGATGGTCTCCTCGGATATCTTGGATGCGTCCACCGTGAATATCCTGCCGTCAAACTTGACGGACTTCTTGATCTCCACCGCATCCAGCCCGGTGTTGATGATTAACGTGCCATCCCTTCCCAGTCCGGCGATGACATTGACCGAAGCCATTAAAGTAGGATCCAGCACCACCACCACGCTGGGAGATTTCACCGGGCAATGCATCAGGATGGGTTTTTCGTCGATGCGGTTGAACGATTGCACCGGGGCGCCCATCCGTTCCGGTCCATACTCGGGAAAGGCCTGCACATACTTGCCGGCCGACAATGCGGCGTCGGCCAGTAGCAAAGCCGCGGTCTTGGCTCCCTGACCGCCCCGCCCGTGCCATCTGATCTCAATCATTTTATATTGATAACTCCTATAAATTGCAGAGGGATAAAACAATGCCCCCAATATAAAAAAAAGCCAAAGTAAATAATTAGTATAGCTCAAAATAGGGTAAAAGTCAAATACTTTTTACGCAGGGCTTTTTAACAGGGCCAGTGGGAATGACTTTAAATGATTATAGAGGTTCTTAAATAAAGCCGTCAAGAGATATTGTTTTAATATTCTCTGTTGACATCCTATTGTTTCAATCCACGCGCCCGCGCGGGGCGCGACGTGGGTTACGTGGCTGGCGCAGCACCCGGATGCCGTTTCAATCCACGCGCCCGCGCGGGGCGCGACGTTATTGTCGCTGACCGAGAGCCATCGGGATTTTCGTTTCAATCCACGCGCCCGCGCGGGGCGCGACTCTTTACATCCAACTTAATATATCAAAAACAAAAATCCGCTATTCTTTGCGAACCCTTTAAAATCTATCCCATAAATACTTCTGTTGTCAAAGAACATTTTACTAACATATTTATTCAAATCAGTTTAAACGTCCTGCGAACGCTACACGTAAACTATGTGAACTTAGGGTTCGCAATGACATCTTAGACAATCAACGGCCCCTCCTGGTCAACACCTGCTTTTGCTCCAACATGCTCCACGCGATGCTTCCAGTTTGCACCAAGATAATAAAATCTCAGACTGTCTTTTCCAGTATCGATCTCAGAAATCAGACGGTCTTTCAGCATGGTCCACTGAGCAGGGTCAACGATGCATTCAAACACAGAATACTGCACCCTCTGACCGTAATCCTGACATGCCTTCGCCACCCTGCGCAGGCGCCGTTGTCCGGCATTATTGTCTGTAGTCACGTCATAAGTGATTAGTACAAACATTTTCCTCCTTTACTTCCATATAAACGGCGGATATGCATCCATATCGCCGCGCAGATACCGCGCCATAAGCAACGCCTGCGTATGAAACAGCAATCCAATTGTGACCTTCTCTTTCAGGAACGGATGCATTATCTCATCCTGCTTACGGGTCTGGTATGTGACCAGCACAGTCTTTCTCGTATCGTCATCCATCATCACAGCCCCCGACTCTTTCCTCTCAAATCCCTTTCCCTGCACCTGACAAAGATTTATCAATGAAAGAGTGAGGCGGTCTGCAAGGAACGGCCTGAATTCTTCCATCATATCCAGGGCAAGCCCGTACCTGCCCGGACGGTCCCTGTGAAGAAAACCAACCGCAGGGTCAAGCCCCACGGTTTCAAGCGCTGAACGCATATCGTGCATTACTATTGTATACAAAAAAGACAGCAGGCAATTTACATTGTCCAATGGCGGACGACGATTGCGTTCATAAAATCTGAAATCCTCTTTCTGTGCAGTAATCAAATGATCAAATACGCCGAAATACGTATTAGCCGACTCGCCTTCTATCCCGCGCAGGACTTCCAAATCTGACTCAGTCTGCAAACTTCTCATTGCGCTGTTGAATTTATTGACCGCCCTTGTGATTTCTCCGGCGTCAACCTTCTCAGGATGATCACGCAGCACACGTGAAAGCACGGTACGGCAGTTGGCGATCTTTCCGGTCAGTACTGCTTTGGCAATTTCTACAGATGCATTGCAATCGTCGGCGCGACGGTACTGCTCACGTCTCAGAAGGACATTGCCGGACACAGGCCCTTGGACTTTTGCGAGGAATCTGCCGTTCTCTGTCATGAAGCTTATTGCTACACCGCTCTCAGCACAAAAGCCCATCAGGAACGGACTGCACGATACTTGTCCAAAGCAGACAATCCCGCCGAGCGTATGAATTGGAACACGAAGACGGATGTCGTCCTCAACCTTTACAACAACCGTTTCACCTTCTTTGAAAAGATATGACCCCTGTGTTGTGATAAATAATGTGTTGAGATGTTTTTTCATTTCTTCCCTGGCCCACGCTTACCTGATTTTTCTATCCGCTTTGTTTTCTCTATCGCTTCAAGAAATTGACGCTCCACTTGCGAAGGTTCATTCAGCCGATCTGTCCGGTACTGCTCATATTCAGCGTGTGCCCTTTGCAGCGCCTCATCATGTGTGATCTTCCCCGCATGGCTCAAAATATCCCTGCCTGTCAGCTTTAGAAAATCGTCCAGCTTCGCAATCCAATCACGCATATACATAGGCTTGCGGTTCAGGGCCTGAAGCTCGGCGAAGTCGAGATACATGGTGACGATGCGGTTTAACACATCCAACTCTTGCTCGTTCAGATAATTCTTGGCGATTTCGGTGTCAGTCTTTCGAGGCTTGTCGCCTGTCCACGTAGTCATACCCATGTTAGGTTTGCCGGCATCAGCCCTCTTGTAGATAATCTCTGCGGCAGTGTGGCCATGGGCGGCCCAATGCATCTTGTTCTGAATAACAGCGAAGAACTGCTGAGAAAGGTCATTACTCGGGTCATAGTCTATGCTGGTAGCATAAATATCCAATACCTTGCGCCAGAACATCTTTTCAGAAGACCGTATGTCCCGGATGCGGGCGAGCAGTTCATCAAAATAATTGCCGCCTTCAGCCTGCTTCAGCCGCTCATCGTCCAGCGTGAATCCCTTTATAATATACTCTCGCAGCCGTTGGGTGGCCCATATGCGGAACTGTGTGGCAACATGAGACTTGATCCTGTACCCCACGGAAATAATAGCATCTAAGCTATAAAACCGTTGCTGTCTCTCTACCTGTCTGCCGCCCTCAATTTGAACTTGTAGATAATCCTTACAAGTTGCCTCTTCATCCAATAAAAAAAAAAAAAAAATCTTCTTAAGATGTATAGTAATGTTTTGAGGTGTTGTCTGAAATAACTCAGCCATAAGCTTCTGAGTAAGCCATACCGTTTCATCCTGCAGCCGGACTTCAAGCCTGGTTTTGCCGTCCTCTGTCTGATAGAGAATCAACTCACTTTGAATTGGAATTTTATCTTTCTTTTTCTTCATGGGCATGTCCTTTATTCCTCCTCCGTTGCCGTAAGTAAATAATTGCGCACCGATCTTGCCTTACTGCATGTTTTTGGCAGGCATAGTTCCACCAACGAACACTTTTTGCACTTTGCCGAATATTCTGCCCTTGGTGTAATGCCCGATTCGATAAGCTCATGAACCTTTCTCGCTGTTTCTTCTGTCTCGATTCTTAAAACGTTATCGAAAGTCACATCCTCCCTGCGCCGGGTCTGTCCGTAAAAAAGAGCCCCCTTATTGATTTCGACATTGAGCATTTCTTCAAGGCAAATCGCCTGGGCGCAAAGCTGAACTTTATCGCTATCGTCAATCTTTGGTTTCCCGCGTTTGTATTCCACAGGAAAAGGCTGCCACGTCCCGTTATTCTTTTTGTGGAACTCGACAACGTCCGCCTTGCCGCTCAATCCAAGTCTCAATGACCGCAGCGGGACACCGTATTCAATACGAATCTTGCCTCTTGATTCCCGGTTTGCGGTGTCGACCTTGTCGTGCATGATCCTGCCTTCGGCAGTAAAAAGGTTTTCGCTCCAGACCTGTTCGATATGGATTAGGGCGCACTGCCGGGAGCAGAACACAAGGTGCTGCAAAGCTGAAAGCTGAATGAGTTCATCTTCGGAATAATTCAAGTCTACCTTCTCCCATTGCGCATTTGTGATCGCGCATTATAGAGCCTCTCAGTGAATCCGCCCTCTGTCAAAAATTGCTGTTCGAGCTTTTTAAGCTGCCGCCCAAGAAGATAGCTGGCCTGGTTGGTCAGGCAAATCATTGTGTTGGCTGCAACCTCAGGTGAAGCTGTCTTTAAAGAATAAGGGTCTGACCTGTCAGGCATGTCTGGCCTGTCGGACTGAAAATGTTTTCTCACAGCAAGAGCTTCTGGTGAATCTTTGGCCCAGATGCGCAAGCCCCTTTGCCGGAGAAAAGCCTGGAAGTCCAGTAGCAACTCTTCCAGACTCGCTCGGGCAACGCTGGTCAGCTTGAGCTCTGTCTTCTTCGAGGTTGCGGAAGCCATGCTTCCTTCTGCGATGTTCTGCACACCGCTCCGCGCTGCCTGCACCATCTGATCATGAGTGCGCGATCTCTTGTCGATAAAACGGTCGCAAAATACCACGGTGTAGTCATAGACAAGCTCAGCAGTCTGATAGGACCTCAGATTGCGGTAGCCGCCGTGAGGCGGGATGAGTTGTGGTGGTTGTATCTTTTCAGTCATTCAGAATTTCTCCTCTAAAGTGACACCCTTCGGAACATTTGTATTATCTATTGACACAGTATAGTCTGAGAATGCCCGTGCGGGGTCGTTGTTGCCGTTTACTCTTGTCACGCTCACAAGGTCAAAGAGCTTATGCGCCGGTGCACTGCCAAGTTCACTTTCGTGCTTAAAAACTATCAATTTCCTGGCTGCCATTTCGCCACGGGCAGCAGACCGGTCGTGATCAAACATGTTTTGCAGAGCATTCCAGAACAGATTCAAATCCTCTTCAGAGAATCCAGTCTGTTTAGCAAAAGGAGCGGAAATAAACCCATGGACACGATACAGGCCGTAGGGGACAATTGCCTTCCTTGCTCCAAGTCCCTTATCATCTGGTTTATCAACTGTAACTGCTGCTGTCCTGAACATAGCTATATCCAAGCCGACAATTGGGTCGATACTTCTTGCAAAACCAAGCTGAACAGGGCCTCGAACCTGTCCACATGTTTTATCACCTGTGGACATTACTGCTCCAAAAGTTCGTACATCAAAGAAATTCTTACACATCCATTTTTTTGCTACCATCTCCTTGCTATCAACAAACAACTCTTTAAGCTTGGCCATGGACGCATCAGAAATATCTTTTAATTTAACAACTGCTTTTTTGGCTTTGTCTATATCACCACTAAGTTTGAGATAAATACCCTCATTTTCAAAACCAACTCCTTCAGGATAGCCCTGATAGTTAGCCAGTTCATCCAGTAAATCAGACGGCACATGGACAAACAATTTTTCATCAGTCAAAGCCGTATGAGCCCGTCTATGATGCTCCGAAAGAAATGCGCCTTCACGGACATGTATTTCGTAAGGAGAATCATTTTTCTTTACCAAGTCCACGTAATTTCTAATCTTGCGCTTCAAGCAGACATCCGTTGTGATACCGTGTCCCGTCTCTGGGTCGATGCGTGGCATATTCCCTCCATCAGGATCACCATTCGGGTTGCCATTTTTCACATCAAACAACAAAATGAATTCATAACGGTTTTTTATTGTCTTATTCATTTTCTCCTCCTTTAATTTTTTTTTTTTTTTTTAATTTACCGGAGCTGATGCCGCGCTAAAAAAGCGATCTTTAATCGTTGCTTTAACTTTGATCGCATCTGTCTGTGCCTTTTCTAATACAGCGAACAGCCTTCCCAGCAGATATGAAACATCCTTTCTTTCTGTGTCTAAAGACATTGGAACCTCCTTTTTGTAGTTTCGTTGTAAGACCGCTTTTAATATTGATGCTCTAAGGTAGTTGACTCGGCCATCAGCCCTGATTCGTCCTACTACTCCCTGATAAAGACTCTGCGGGTAATGAGCACCGGTGAGGATTGAGCGAGTCAAAGCTCCGCCCAATACCGGGGAAATATCCTTGGTCTCTCGGGCGGTTTCCTTGAGCAGATGCCAGACTCCGGGAAACGGAATATCCTTATCGGAATGATCCATTTCCAGATTGCTGAAATGATCCCGTAACCGGCCCATCAGCTCACTTACAGAACAGACATGCCAAAACCGCAAGGCCAGCCGCGCCTTGTTGAGAGAAAGTCCAAGAATATAAAACTTAAGATTCTTGTCAGCTTCGAGTTCGTGGGGTAACGATCCCTGGCGCACGGCTTCCAGAAACTTTTGGACTGGAATCGCAGCAGCCTGGTCTTCAATGGACGGGTTCATTACCTGTCCGAAAAAAGTCTCAATCGGCGAAGCACGCTCCGCCCAGAAAACGGTGGTTGCATCACCTATCCGAATCCGTTGAGTTCTGCTGCGCAACAAATATTTGAGCGCCGTAGAACTTTTAAATTCTGCCTCGACTGAGATGGGGGCATTCTCTCCTTTCTTTTTCCCATAGGACTCATAAGCCACTTCATTGAATGAGACCAACGATGCTCCGGAACCGAACTTGAACTGTGCGTACTGCGGCTGAAGATTGTGAATTTCACCATCGAGAAAACTGACCCCGAGTGAGAACTCTTCCTTTGCTATAAAATCAGACCAGAGCTTTGTTACCTCCGGGCGTTCATGGAGAAATCTGGAATCACCCTGCAATCGAAAGGCGACCCATTTCCCGTGAATTCCGCATATCTCTTTCCAGTCTCTCAAGTCAGCGGAAGTCTCCGGATTCCAATTAGAGAGGAAAGACTTTACCGCAACAACACCCTCATCACGAGATTCACCACAGACCTCATCAATTCGTTTCTTGAAAGAGTCATGATACACATCTTTTTTTAAATTACCCGACATCCCGAAAATGTAGTCTGCCTTATCCACCATAAAGTTCGGAGTGGTAGCGGCATTGCCGGATCGAACATCTACCTGATTGGAAAAGGGAGCCATTGATTCCCGGAAATCATAGGTGTTTGCCTTTATTTTAGTCCGTAGGTCTTCGGGCTGTTCGACAAGATTACCTGCTTTGTCAATGGTGATAACAAACCCGATATCCTCAACACTAAAGCCATAAGGCGGCACTTTTCCCCTGAGACGGTCGTACAAGGAAACC
>JACQXR010000090.1 GCA_016208585.1 candidate division TA06 bacterium
GGCCAATTAATACACCATCCCCGGTATGTATTTTTCACTTTTCTTTCATGTTTTTTATCCCATCGCCCTCATCAATATGCTGGTTTTCTTCAAATTGTGGGCTACGACACCCCAGCCGGTCCAGTTCTCCATGCCGTTGTCCCCGGTAAGCAGACAACGATCAAAGCCAAAGCAACGGGCCAAATAGCTGAGGCGTCCCTCAGATCCGGCCCGGAACTTCTGCAACCTTTTAAACCAATGTTGTTGTTCGTATTCCTTTCGTTTCCTACTTCGTTTACCACGGGCCGGCAGCGATACTCTTTTAACGCCCATTTTAATCGCCAGCCGCTCGTTTTTTGCCGAACTCAGACCCCGATCAGTGGCAAGCTCTTTAGGTACATGTCCAAACGTTTCCTGATGAGTTTTGAGCAAACCTTTAGGCAATGATGTTTCTGACGGATTGCCGGAAAGCACCTGGCATTGACTGACGATCCCTTGTTCGACCTCGGCCACCAGCGCCTTGTTTCCAAAAGTGGTTTTCTTGGATTGCTTGCCGGTAACTATTGGCTTGGCCTTGGAATTGAAAACGCTGATCCGGCGATTCGGCAAGTGGTGGTTGCCTTTCAACACCTCTTGCGATTGCCCCAATAGCTTTTCCGTCACCTTGACAAATGTCTTCAATCGTTGGTTGGCGCGGCCGACAGCGGCCTTCATTGTTTTTTTAACCTGGCCGTTCCGTAATGCTCGGCTGGCGGCTTTGCTCATCGCCTTGGCGCGTTTTATAGTGCGTCGAGTATGCCGAATGACTATCCGGCATAATTCTTTGGTTTTGTCCTCGCCGAGCTTTTTGAATTTGGTCAGCCGTCGCAGCGACTTTTTGATTACCCTGGTGTGCTCAATGAATTTGATTTTAGCGCCGACACCGCTCTCTTTTAGCCGTTTGACCAATCGGTTGATTACTTTCACTCCATCTCCCAACAGGCTGCTGTCTGTGGGAAAGTGGATGTTAGCTTCGACCGCTTTGCAGTCGGCCCTCAGCTTTTTGCCCCGGATGATCTTTTTCTCGGTGAGTTTCTTGACCAGTTCCTGGTTGATCTCTTTGGCTAATTCCGGACCGTACAAATTAGTCAGCTTGACCAAAGTCGTATCATCGGGAACCTTGCTGCTTAATGACACGCGGCAAAACCGCCGCCATTTGAAACTGTCGGACACCTCCTTCACTAAGGTGTCGTATCCAAGCTGATAGCGGTGTTTGAGATACATCATCCGAAGATATGTTTCTATCGGCGTGCTGTTCCGCCCGGTGTTCAGTTTCTTAAATGTCCGGTGTTTCCTGAAATACGGCATGTTGGCTTCGTAATCGCAGCATAATTCCTCCTTTGTTGTCCCTAATTATACCATTTTCTAACGGCCAACGGAAGTGAAATCCGCATGTTTACTGCATATTTGTCACTTCTTTTTCAGTGAAAACTATATAAGAAAACCAGGAAGAACAGGAATATTTTAGGTTTACTGGATTTCCATATACCTAAGTTTCCGGCATCAAAGTTAGTAATCGGATTGATCCGCGTTAATCCGCGGCCCATTAAGGTTCCTCTCAAACCCCTTCCTGGGCCCAAACCAGGATCCGGCCGCAGGTCTCGCAGGTTATCAGATTTTCCATTTTCTTGATCTCGTTTATGAACTGGGGCGGCAAATTGGCATAGCACCCGCCACAGGAATTCCCGCTGACCGGGACCACTGCGGTCCCGGGGCGACCCTGCATGATCCGGTTATAGACCAAAGCGATATCGGCCGGCAAGGTTTTGATCACGGCCTCCCGCTGGGTCAACAGTCCGGTCAGCCTGGCCTCCATTTGAGATAATTGCTCCAGTAGGATTTTCCTTTTGCCGTCCAGGTCTTTTTTCAGCAAGTCGTGCTGCCGGGAAAACTCCTTCTCCTGAATGGCCAGGGCATCCAGCCTTTCCATCTCCAGCAGGATCTTCTCCTCAATCCCGGATATTTTTACCTTGCCCTGCTCTATCTCGTGCTGCATGGCGGTGTATTCCTTGTTGGTCTTTACTTGGGGCAACTGGGAGTGCAGTTTCTTCAAAGCGGCCGCGGCGGACTCCAGATCAAGTTCCCGGGCCTTTTTGATTCTGGCGACCTCAGTAAGCTTTTGGCTCACCTCCTTCATGGCCCCGGCTCCCTCCTGCTCCCTCAGATTAAACTCATTCAGTTCCTGGGGGATGGCCTCCAGCCGCTGCCGGACCGAATATACATCCGCATCCAGCGCTTGGATCAGACAAATGGTCTTAAGCTCTTCTTTCATGGTCCGCCGTAAGTTGTAAATTAAAAAGGCGCGCCTGGCAAATTAAACCAAAACGCACCTGTTACAAGACTTCGACCCCGGTTTTCTTTTACCGCCGGGTCTGCTTTAAAAGCCCTGATTATGTTAAGTTTCATCTGCATTTTGCGTTAGTTTATCCATTCCATTTTAGCACCAACGGCTTGGTTTGTCAAACTAAAAAATAGGGACAGAATTTTGCAAAAATAAAGCCCATATTTTAATTGACAACCGGAGCCTTTTGGCGGTAAAATTCAAGCAATGCAGATTTTATTGACATTCCTGATCTCGGTCGCCCTGGTCGGCACTTTGCTCTACCTTTTCTGGAGGGCGCGTTTCGGCCTTCCGGCCCCCGGCTCCATTCCCATCCTGGCCTATCATAAGGTAGACAGCAGGCTGGAGCTGGGCGGCACCATGATATCGCCTCGTCGTTTTGCCCGGCACCTGGAATATTTTAAGAAGAACAGTTTCCAAAGCGTCACCCTGTCCCAAGCCGTGGAGCTGATGCGGCAGGACGTTGCAGCCGGAAAAAAATACCTCTGCCTGACCTTCGACGACGCTTACCAGGGGTTTTACCGCCACGCCTTTCCCCTGTTGAAAGAGTTTGGCTTTACCGCCACCGTTTTTGCCGTCACGGATTTCGTGGGGAAATCTAATGACTGGGACATCAACTGGGGCGGTTTGAAATTCGAGCACCTAAGCTGGGAGCAGATGAAGGAGATGCAGGTTTACGGGATAGAGTTCGGCTCCCACACCAAAACCCACCGGGACCTGCGCTTTTTAAGCCCGGAACAGCTTCGGGACGAGCTGGCGGCATCCCGGAAGCTGATGGAGCAGAACCTGGGCGTGCAGGTGACCACCCTTTCTTATCCCTTCGGGCTGTATAACGAAGCAGTGAAACAGGCGGCATTAGAAGCCGGTTACCTCTCGGCCTGCAGTTTTTCGCCCCGGATGAAAAACAGTGAAATAGATTTTTACGCCCTGCGCCGCTGCGGAGTTTACGTCACCGACATCATCTGGGACCTGAAGCACAAGATCGACCACGATTCCCCCTGGTTCTGGCCGCAGGACCTGTGGAGCCGCCTGGTGAACTGGTGCGCCGGCGGCACGGCCCTGGCCAAGAGAATACTACACCGATAGACTAAATTTAAAAAATGGGAAATTGTAGTTGTGTCCCTTTGGTATTACTCACGCCTACGGCGCACAGGCAGGGCATGCTTAGTGCCCTTCGGTTCAACTCGGAGCATGTTTTGGGACAAGAAGCCATAGCTCTCTTAAAACTTGATTCCTTTCAAACAACGTAAGATTATAAACTTTGCCTTGGTGTCTTGGTGGCAATGAAAATAGGAGCATCACATGAAAGAATTCTTCCAGCAGCTGCCGGGCTGGCTAAAATCCGGCCTGGCCCTAAAAGGCCTGATACTGTTAGGCCTTGGTTTCTTCGCCGCCCAGGTCCTGGCCAGAATGGCCGAAAAGGCCGCCGCCAAAAAATCGGAGAAGCACACCGCCATGATGATCGGCAAGGTGGTCTACTATGCGGTGATCGTGCTGGTGCTGGCGGCGGCGCTGGACATCTTCAACGTCAAATTGACCGCCATCCTGGCGGCGGCCGGCATCATGTCGGTGGCTTTGGGCTTCGCCGCCCAGACCTCGGTGGCCAACATCGTTTCCGGATTCTTCCTGCTGATGGACCGGCCCTTTGAGATCGACGACGTGATAGACTTTGAGGGACAGCAGGGCACTGTCACCTCCATCGATCTGCTGTCCACCAAATTGCGGACATTCGACAATCTCTATGTCCGGATACCAAACGAGAACCTGATCAAGAACAAAATAGTGAACCTTACCCGGTATAAGACCCGGCGTCTCTGTTTGCACTTCAAGCTGGGCCCCGAAACCGATATTGCCGCTGCCAAGAAAATAATTTTGGACGCAGCCCGCGGCTACCAGCATACCCTGGCCGATCCCCACCCCTTTACCGTGGTCCAGGGTTTCGGCGAAAGCGGCACCAGGCTGGACCTTTTCCTGTGGGTCAAGGGCGAAGCCTATCTCCAGAGCCTCTCCGACCTGAACGAGAACATCAGACGGGCCCTGTTGGCGCGCGGGATAAGGCTGGCCTTCCCCCACCGCGAGATCATCAATAAGAGTTAGACTCCGGACCTGCCTTTAGAAAGTTAAATGTTTGAAAAAGGTTTTGGAAATTTTAATTTCAGTCACGGATGATCTACTTTTCCGTTTTTTTTTCTAACCTGTTCCCTAAATTTGAAAACAATAGTGATTATGCGGGTTGTACAATTTTTTTTAACGCCTAACCCTGGAAACCCTTGTCTTTTAAGGATTTCAGAACATTTCGAAAAAAATCTTGTAAAAAACCAAAAATAAGTTATCCACAACACTACCTATTGTGTTGTGGATATTTTTTTGACTACGCCTAAACTTAAATATATAAATGTTCTAAGACCATTGATTTTAAAGGGTTTTGGAATACTATCATTTTTATGCAATGTAATAAAAGTTATCCACCAAAAAAAAAATTCCCTCTCTACTTGACAAATATACAATATATTGTATATTTATACACAATTAATACAAGATTCTAATATTTTAAACCTAAAAAGGAGGTGAAAAGAATGGCTTGCGCAAAGAAGGCTGTGAAGAAGGTCGCCAAGAAGAAAAAGTAAATTCGGCATAAATTATCTGGCTCGCTAACGAAACAAACCACAATTTAATTACCGGAGGAATCCGGCGAGAAAGGAGGTTTAATAATGCCAGCCAAGAAGAAAGCCGCTAAGAAGAAAAAGAAATAACTGGGTTTTTAACACAGTTTCAAAAGCCCCGCCGTAGGCGGGGCTTTTGTTGTTTCATCCCGGGATTCCACTTGCCGGCTTTATTTTTCTTTTTCATATGATCCATCACCGCCTTCAACCCGCTCTTTTCTCCCAGTTTCAGAAAATACTTATAGGCCGCGGCATACTCTTTTTGCTGGTTCCTCAGCTTGCTGTCATTGACTTTCTCCTGGCCCCAGTACTGGTTCATCAAGGCCGAAAGGTATTCGGCAAAACCCTCCACTTCCCTTTGGCCTTGGACCTTGGGAAAATAACGATAGTTGATGTCGTGAGCCAGCTCGTGGGCCGCCACGTCCCTGAAATTCGCAGGCGAGAGGCCAGAGAGGATGAATATGTCAAATAATTCCCGGGTCACTTTTTTTTCTTTTTTCTTGTTTACGCGATATTCGACATTATACCGGTAAAAACCCCGTTCGGCAAAATTCTTGTGCCCCAGCAAAAGAGCCAGGCTGTCGGCGTCCACCAGGTGGAACATTATGGTGTCCGGGGTGGAAAGGCCTAGGTGGCTTTTCATGTCCAGCCGCACCTGGTCAAACATCTTTTGGGCCAAAGCGGAATCCATCACCGCCAGGACCATGCAGGAGTCGCACCAGCGGCGGCCGTCCTTTGATTCATGGCCGGCCCCGGGCATCTGGCAGTTGAAGCAGGCCGGAAGTTTGGCGCACTGGCCGCAGAATTTTACGCCCTCGATCTCGGTCCATGATTGCATGGTGGCTCCGCACAACGCGCATTTAGGTAAGGTAGTCCGGTAGCATTCCTGGGAGCAGTAAAGTTTGTCCGGATTTTGCTTATCCCTCAGGCCGCCCTGAACCCGTTTCCCGCAAACCGCGCAGAGGGGCAGTGATTTTTGGAAGCATTCTTCGGAACAGAAATATTTGTCCCGGGTATAGACATACCCCCCTGCCAGGCCCTTGCCATCGGCGATCGACTTGCCGCAACTGGCGCATTTGGGCATGGCCTGGGCGAAGCACCTTTGGGAGCAGTAGACCTTGCCCTCATATTCCACATATCTGTCCTTGGACGTGATCGTCTTCCGGCACCGATCACATTGAAGCGTAGCCAGGGCTGGGGAGGACCAGAGAAGCGTCAGCAAGATCAGGAGCGAGAAGAGTGCTTTTTTCATTGTTTATCCGTTTTGACAAGTTCGGTTGCTATTTTCTTTTCAGCACTAAAGTCAAAAGATAAAAGCCCATGGCCGCCAGCACCATGGTAGCGCCGGAGGCGGTGGCCAGGTAGTAGGAGGCGATCAGCCCGGCGATGGAAGCCGCCAGGCCGAAGCCAGCCGAAAGCCACAAATACTGCTTCATACCGCCCGCCAGGTTGCGGGCGGCCGCGGCCGGCAGGATCAGCAGGGCGTTGATCACCAGCAGGCCCACCCACTGGATGGCCACGGTAACCACCAGGGCGGTCATCACCGAGAATACCGCCTCGGCCAGCCCGGTGTTGATCCGGCGGCTCTTGGCCAGCGAGGGGCTCAGGCTCAGCAGCATTATCTTGTTGAAGTAAAATATCCAGAATCCTGCCACCGCCAAAAGCAGGATCATCAGCTTGGCGATGTCGGCTGGGCCCACGCTTAAGATGTCCCCTATCAGGTACTGGGAATAGCGGTTGAAGCCGCCCCGCCGGGAAAGGATGACTATCCCCAGAGCCACCGCAAAGGACATGATCAGCCCGATCACGGTGTCGGCCGAGGCCTTGGTCCGCTGCCTTAAAAAACTGAATGACAGGGCCAGCAGGGCGGAGAAGATCAGCATAGCCCACAGCGGATCGCCCAGGCTTAAAAGCGCGCCGATGGCCACCCCGGTCAATGCCGCATGCCCGATGGCGTCGGAGA
>JACQXR010000091.1 GCA_016208585.1 candidate division TA06 bacterium
AGTTTGAGCAGGTTCATAAAATGCTCAACCGGAAAATCTACAATTTGGATCGTTTTTGTAAGTGACCCTAAAATACGGAATCAGTATTTACAATGCTTTGGGAGGTTTTTTGTTGCATATTGCGCATTTTTGAGGTTTAAGGCATACAAATTTTCGGAATGGATCAGTTTATTAGTGCTATTTTGTATTCCAGAAACATACACAAGCCCAGTAGTCGCTGGCCGGTTCAATATTTCTTTTTCGTTCTTTTTATTTTCGTAATATAAATGCATGTTATATCCACATATTATAGCTGGTACAAAAATTCCCTTAACACCAGTGCACTCATTATATTATAGCCCTCTTTGTTTTTCTTCAGGAATCTGTGCATTTTATTGTCTCCCTGGATGTATAAAACCCCATCCATGATTGCTATTTTTATGGCTTTAACTCGCTTGGCTTTAAGCGTGCTTATACCATCAGCAAATTGTGCATCTTGATGGCTGCCAAAATCAGTCAAGAATTTTGCTTCACCAATAACATACCGGCCATTAAATCGTGCAACAAAATCAAGACCTTTTTCGCGAGTATAACTCAGATGCTCTTTTGCAAAGTTCTTAGACCCGTTGTCTGATGCATCTAATAGGGCATTACCTTTTGATTCTAAAAATTCATCATAGGGCAATAGATCAACCCCGAGTGTTTTTTTGCTTAACCACTCTTTAAATTTTTGACCCATTTGGCGGTTTGTTTCTTTTGGTTCGGAACATTTATCGAAAAGTGCGTTGATACCTATATCATAAAGACGGCCGCACAAGCGGTTAACGGTTGCTGGGTTTCTCGCGATTGAAGAAGGGTCTCTTTTGAGATATGCAACGTAAGAGTCTTTTATTGGGAAAAGTTCTAAATCTAAAAGGCGTTTTATTAACTCCGTGTTGTTCCTATTTTGAAAAGCTTTCTCAACAGCATCCCAGGAATCTTTGTTAATGTCTCTGATGCCTTCAGGTATTATCGGATATACTTTATATAAGTCATCTAAATAGTTCCTTTGGCTTGCATATTCAATACTAAGCTCTGTCCAGCGGTTCACTATGAAAGGGTAACAATACTACGTTCATGCCTTGAGCCCCCCGGTCGTGTAGCCCAGCTATCGCTCTGCCGGCGGTAATCAGATCTCCCGCGGCGGAACCAGCACCTGCCCGTAATAGAACTTAATGGCGCTCAGTGCTTGGGTCCGGTAGCTTTTGGATGCGCCCTTCTCGCCGCTTAGGTATTCCAGGTAAGCCTTGATTTCCGCCGGGCCCAACTCCTGGGGCGGCCGGTGCCCGGTATGAGCCAGCATCAGGTTAAAATGGGACACATAGACCCGGATGGTGGCCTCGCTGTAATTGCGCTGGCGGAGCAGTTCCAGGTATTCCGGCGGCAAAGCCGGGCTTTGGACCGAGGATCGCCGGGTGCGCCGGCCGGCTGGCCGGGACCCGTCAGTGTGTCGTTTGACCCGCCGGTTGGGCGGGGACGCGTCGGTTACCTCGGCCAGGCCGTCCAGCTTGGCCTGGAGGTAGGCCAGCCAATTCTCCCGCCAGGGCATCAGCCAATCCTGGGGGCCGGCCCGCCAGTGCAGGCTGGGCAGCAGTTTCTTGATTTTGATAACGGGGAAATCATCGCCGATGTCCAGCTTGACCCATTTCCGGCCCAGATGGATAATTGACTCACAGTAGATAATCTCCCGGCCCGCCGCTTGGTCTGTTTCGGGGTTGGTTTGGCCGGGGCTCTCAACCATTGTTGGCGGGACTGGCTGGCTGCCGGTTATGCCGTGATTTTCGTCGTTCATGATTTTTTTCTTTTTAAATGATTCTTATGGTTCTTCTTCATTGATCTCCGCAATTTTCATCGCGGCCCGCAGCAATCCGATCTTAAAATTCAGACTGCGATATCCATCACAAAATCCTTTGCTCCGATGGTCAGGGTTTTCAAGTCAACGCTCAAACATCCCTCGACCGCGTCGTAGATGTTCAGTAAAAATTCCTGCCTGGTTTCGCCCTGGGTCATGCATCCGGGAATGGCCGGGACTTCGGCCCAGAAACCGCCCTCGTCGGCCTGATGGATGACTACTTTTAATTTCATGGAGATACTCCTGTTTTTATTGGCCGTTGTTCCGAGATGAGGCCGCTCATACCGCCAGCAACAGGGCGTTGAAGGTTTCCTCGGGCACGGGCAGCTTGTCTTCCTGCAGAGCAGCGATGTAGCCGTCGATGGCCTCCCGGGCATTGGTGATGGCCTCTTCCTTGGTTTTGCCCTGGGTGATGCAGCCGGGCAGGCTGGGGCATTCAACTACCCAATACCCGTCTTCGCCTTGGTAGATCAATATCTGGCGCATTCATTTGCTCCTTTTGCTGTCGTTCCCCGGGAAATTTTATATGGCCGCTTTTTCCTTCATGGCCTTGATCTCCTCCACCGTGTAGCCCAGCTGGCCCAGGATCTCCTGCTGGTGCTGGCCCAGGGTCGGCGGCGGAGCGTCGATGCTGGCCGGGGTGGTCGAGAACTTGGCCGACAGGTTGAACAGCTTGCGATAAACAGGGTAAGCATACAACCAGTGGGGGTAAAAATCAAGCGAAAAACATGCGTTAACCGCGTACTTCCAATTCGCCTTTTGCATTCATCAAACGGACCGACGCAGCGATGATCCGTTTTCCTATTTTGGCGGAATAAATCCCGCTTCGGGTAGAATTTTTCAGCTTTGCCAGACGTTTAAGCGTCGCTTCAATCCGCTCAATTTTCCGTTTTTGTTTTTCATCATTGGCCACAGCTTTCGGTTGTTTGCCGGTTTTCGATGATTTGCTCTTTGTGTTTTTCATGTTTCAATTCCGTTTTTGTCCTGAATTTCATATAATCATTGCCGCCGTACAATTATCAGGCAAGGCGGCCGCCGGCACATTTTAAATGGCCGCTTTTTCTTTCATGGCCTTGATCTGTTCTGCTGTATATCCCAACTGGCCCAAGATTTCCTGCTGGTGCTGGCCCAAAGTCGGCGGCGGGGCGTCTATACTGGCCGGGGTGGTCGAGAACTTGGCCGACAGGTTGAACAGCTTGAGCTCGCCCAGGTCGGGATCCTTGATGCATTCGATGGTCTGGCGGTACTTAACTTGCTCGGCGTTCAGGGCCTTCTCCAGGCTGAAGATGTCGCCGGTGGGGATGCCCTTGGCGTTCAGCGCTTCTACCCAATATTCCGTGGTCTGCATTTTCAATTTTTCCTCCAGCAGGGGAGTCAGAGCCTTGCGGTTCTTCTTGCGGGTGTCCCGCTCCTGGAACCGGGGATCGGTCAAAAGCTCCGGCACGCCCAGGACGTTGGCCAAATCCTCCCACTGCTTCTGCTGGTTGGCCGCGATGTTGACGTAGCCGTCCTTGGTGACGAAGGCGCCGGAGGGCGCGGCGGTGAAGTTGTCGTTGCCCATGGCCACCGGCTGCTGGCCGCCGATCAGCAGATTTGCCGCCACCCAGCCCATCAGCGGCATGATGGAATCCAGCAGCGCGATGTCGATGAACTGGCCTTGGCCGGTCTTCTCCCGGTAATACAGCGCGGCCATGATGGCGAAGGCAGCGTTGAGGCCGCCCACCGTGTCGCAGACCGGGAAGCCGGCCCTTAAGGGGTGCAGGCGCTCGTCGCCGTTGACGTCCATTACCCCGGACAGGCCCTGGATGATCTGGTCGTAGGCCGGCTTGAAAGCGTCGGGCCCGGCCTGGCCGAACCCGGAGATGGCGCAGTAGACTATTTTGGGATTTATCTTCCTGATCTCGGCGTAAGAGAATCCCAACCGGTCCATCACGCCGGGCCGGAAATTCTCCACCACCACGTCGGCGGTCTTCAGCAGTTTGCGGAAAATCTCCTTGGCCTCTTCGGCCTTCAAATTAAGCGTGATAGACTTCTTGTTGGCGTTCTGGGCCAGAAAAGAAGTTCCCATCAGCTTCTGGTTCAGCTCCGGGACCGCGCCCAGCTTGCGGGCCAGGTCGCCGCCCTCGGGATTTTCGATCTTGATCACCTCGGCCCCCAGCAGGGCCAGGTGCATGGTGGAAAAGGGCCCGGACAGGACGTTGGTCATGTCCAGCACCCGGATGTTCTGCATCATTTTTTTCGGCCTCGGTTTAATAAGTGAGCCGGACTTGAGGATGGCGCCCGGCAGTTCGCGGTTAAAGAAGACGGAGACATCCTTAGCGGTCTCCAGCAGCCGGAACAGGTCAATGTCGGTCCGGATATCGGCCCGCTGCAGGGAGTGGACGAAGTCCTCGGTGCAGACGTTGCCGGCTGCCACCTTGGTAAAGGGGCAGCCTCCCAGGCCGCCCACCGCCGTCTCGATGTACTTGACCCCGGCGTTCATGGCTGCATAGCAGTTGGCCATTCCCAATCCATAAGTATTGTGGAAATGACAGGCCAGCTCCACCTTGGGATCCATCTTTTTGATGGTTGAAAACAGCCGCTCCACCTGCTGGGGATTGGCATGCCCGGCGGTGTCGGCCAGGCTGATGTTCCTGATCCCGGCCTCCAAATACTTTTTGACCATGTCCAGCACCTTGTCCTCGGGGATTAAGCCGTCGAAGCCGCAGCCGAAGGCCGACTGCACCGAGGCCTGGACCTTCTTGCCGGAATCCATGGCCTTTTTGGCCATGGACAGGATCTGGCCCATGGCCTTGGCCGGGCTCATCCCGGTGTTCTTCTGGCTGTGGGTCTCGCTGGCCGAGACGCCCATGCAGAACATCTCCACTCCGCAGGCCAGCCCCCGCTCGAATCCCTTTTCGTTGAGCACCAGCCCGGACAGGACCGTTTCCGGCCGCTTCTTGCCGTTCTTGGCATAATGTTCGAACAGAGCGTCGGTGTCGGCCATCTGGGGCACCTTCTCCTGGTGGACGAAGGAGCCCACCTGGATGATGTCCAGGCCGGACTCCATCAGGGCGTCAATCCATTTGATCTTGACGTCCATGGGCACCGATTGTTTCTCGATCTGCAGGCCGTCCCTTAAACCTACTTCGTGAATGTATATCTCAGGCATATTTATTAGAAATTATGTTTTATGGTTAGTGTACTACGTTTCCGGTCATTCTCGCGCAGGCGGGAATCCATATAAAATCCTAGATTCCTGCTTCCGCAGGAATGACAACCCGTGAATCGTAGGGGCGATTTGCAAATCGCCCCTACGGCATCATTATAATTTCTTGGCGATGGCCTGGGCCATTTCCAGGGTCTTGGTGCTGCCGCCCATGTCGTAGGTCCGGACCTTGCCCTCCTGGATCACTTCGGCCACGGCCTTCTCGATCTTGTCGGCCTTGGCGGTCTCGCCCAGCCAGGCCAGCATCATCTTGGCGGCCAGGATGGTGGCGATGGGGTTGCACTTGTACTGGCCGGCATACTTGGGGGCCGAACCGTGGGTGGGCTCAAATACCGCCAGCTTTTCTCCGATGTTGCCGGAGCAGCCGAAGCCCAGGCCGCCCACCATCTGGGCGCAAAGGTCGGAGACGATGTCGCCGAACATGTTGGTGGCCACCAGCACCTCGTAGTTCATAGGGTTCTTCAACAGCCACATGCAGATGGCGTCCACGTTGGCGTCGTCGCACTGGATGCCGGGATAATCCTTGGCCACTTCCTTGCCGATCTCCAAAAACAGTCCTTCCGTTGCCCGCACCACGTTGGCCTTGTGGATGATGGTTACTTTCTTGCGGTCGTATTTCTTGGCATATTCGAAGGCCGCCCGGATGATCCGCTCCGAACCCTTGCGGGTGTTGATCTTACAGGTGATGGCGTACTGGTCCAGGGCCACGTCCTTGAAGGCGGCGAAAGGTTTGGAGACCTTCAACAGCACGTCCTTGAGCTCCTGGGGCACCGGGTTGAACTCTACTCCGGAATACAATCCCTCGGTGTTCTCCCGGAACACCACCAGGTCGATCTCGTTCTTGAAATTCAGGGAATTTCCGGGATAGGCCTTGCAGGGCCGCAGACAAGTGTAAAGGTCGAACAGCTGGCGCATCCGGACGATGGGCGAGCGGTAGACCATGCCTTTGCCCTGAAGCTCCGGTGCCAGCTCCTTCTCGGCGGCCTTGACCGGCTTGGAGGTGATGGCGCCGAACATGGCGGCGTCAACTTTGCCCAATAAATCTATTGTCCTCTGGGGGAAGGCATCGCCCTCCTTGCACCAGAACTCCCAGCCGATGTCTCCGTGGATGTACTCGGCATCCAGCTTGACCTTATCCAGCACTATTTTGGCGGCCTCCAAAGCCTCGATCCCGATGCCGTCGCCCGGCAGCCAGGCTATCTTGTACTTGGCCATAATAATGATCTCCTGTAAATTTATGGGTTAAAATGTTTTTACCGTAGAATTTTAATTTTAACTCAAAGGAAACAGCTAAGTCAATAGCAAAAAGGAAAATTGCAAAAAGGAAAATAAATTATCAAACAGTTAATATCATTAAATACCGGAAAGAATGTCTTAGGGAATATGAATTAGATAAAAAACAGACCATAGTTGCGGAGCCCTATAGTTACGCCCGTTACAAGTTATTTGGTAGAATTGCTACAATATACGATAATTATAAGACTAAAAAAGAACCAAAAATTACGAGAATTAAACAAAAAACGCTGAATTGACAATAGGTTTGTTGATAACCTAAATTAGTGCCACCTATTACTAATGGGAGCGTATATTAGTAGACATTCCGGTTTCTTTTAAATCCAATATAATTAGCGTATTTAGCGTGTTTCGGTGGAAAAAAGTCTACTATTATCCGCTCTGATTAGTAACTAAATAACACAGACTCGGTGTCCGTCTTTTTTATTGACTTTACAAATATTAACAGGTAAAATAAAAGGTTAATTGAAATCAAATTAAATTAACCACTTTCCTATAAAAGACACCATGAAGAACATCCCCGAGAAATATGATTTTTCCCTGGTGGAAAAACACTGGATTGAGACCTGGCTTAAGCAGGGAATTTACGACTGGAACCCCTCCATTGAACGCTCCAAGACCTTTGCGGTAGACACTCCGCCGCCCACCGTCTCCGGTTCGCTCCATGTGGGCACGGTCTTCGGCTACACCCAGCAGGACGTGATAGTGCGCCAGCGCCGGATGAAGGGCCTCAACATCTTCTACCCCATGGGCTGGGACGACAACGGCCTGCCCACCGAGCGCCGGGTGCAGAACATGTTCCACGTGCGCTGCAATCCCCATCTGTCTTATCAAAAGAACTTCGTTCCCAAAACAACAATGGTTCGACAGGAGCCAGGCTCAGCAGCCAAAGCAGCTCACCATAAAGAACCGCCCGAAGAGATCAGCCGCGATAATTTCATAGAACTATGCCACCAGGTTACCAAGCAGGACGAGAAGGTTTTCAAGTTACTCTGGCAGCATCTGGGGCTATCCATCGACTGGTCGCTGGAATACGCCACCATCGACGACCACTGCCGTAAAACCTCGCAGCTGTCGTTCCTCAAACTTCTGCAGGACGGCCGGGCCTACACTTCCTTTGCCCCGCATCTGTGGGATGTGGATTTCAAGACCGCGGTCTCCCAGGCCGAGGTGGAGGACAAGGCACTGCCGGGCCATTTCCACAATATCCGGTTCGGGGTAGAGGGTGATTCGACTGGCTCATCACAAGCGGATTCCTTCGTCATAGCCACCACCCGGCCGGAACTGCTGCCGGCCTGTGTGGCCGTGATCGCCCATTCCGATGACGAGCGCTATAAGCCCTATTTCGGCAAGAATGCTATCACTCCATTGTTCCGGGCTAGGGTGCCGATCATAGCCAACGAGAAGGCCGACCCGGAGAAAGGCACCGGCATCCTGATGATCTGCACCTTCGGCGATATGATGGATGTTGAATGGTGGAATAAATACCAATTGCCCCTGCGCCAGGTAATAGGCCACGACGGCCGGATGATGGAGATCAATTTCGGCGCCCCGGGCTGGGCCAGCGCCGACCCGGCCGCGGCCAACAAGTTTTATTCGGAGATAAAAGGCAAGACCGCCAAGCAGGCGCAGGCCAAAATGGTCGAGATGCTCCGAAGTTCCAAAGGTGAGGCTCTGCTGGGGCTGGGAGCGCCCTTGACCGAGGAGCCGAAGCCAATAGAGCATCAGGTGAAGATGTACGAGAAGGGCGAGCGGCCGCTGGAGATCATCCCCACCATGCAGTGGTTCATCAGGATCATGGACCTCAAGGAAGAATTGCTGGAGCAGGGGAGGAAGATCAAATGGCATCCCCGGCACATGCGGATCCGCTACGAGGACTGGGTGGAAGGCCTGAACCAGGACTGGTGCGTCAGCCGCCAGCGCTACTTCGGCGTGCCCATTCCGGTGTGGTATCCGCTGGATGCCGGGGGCAATCCCTTATACCAGAAGCCGATCATGCCGGCCGGGGACCAGCTGCCGATAGATCCCCAGTCGCGCCCGGCGCCGGGCTACGAAGAATCCCAGCGCGACCAGCCCCACGGTTTCACCGCCGACCCCGATGTCCTGGACACCTGGGCCACCAGTTCCATGACCCCGCAGATCGCCAGCCACTGGGCCAAGGACCCGGAGCGTCATAAAAAGACCTTTCCCATGGACATCCGGCCCCAGGGCCCGGAGATAATCCGCACCTGGGCCTTTTACACCATAGTCAAGGCCTACCTGCACGAAAAGCAGATTCCCTGGAATAACGCGCTGATCAACGGCTGGATCATGGATCCCGACCGCAAAAAAATGTCCAAGAGCCAGGGTAACGTGGTGACCCCGGAGCGCCTGCTGCTGCAGTTCTCCTCGGACGGGGTGCGCTACTGGGCGGCCAAGGCCCGGCTGGGGGTGGATACCATGTATGACGAGGCCATGTTTGCCAACGGGAAAAGGCTGACCATCAAGCTGTATAACGCGGTCAAATTTGCGGCCGGGCATATCCTGAAAGCCGATCAGTCAAAATTGGGCCCGGAGGCCGTTACCGCCCCGCTGGATAAAAGCTTCATTGAGCATCTCAAGCAGGTGGTCATAAGATCCGGAAAACACTTCGCGAACTTTGAATACGCCGACGCCCTGCAGGAAACGGAATCGTTCTTCTGGGAAAAATTTTGCGACAATTATCTGGAATTGATCAAGGTCCGGGCCTACCAGGAAGGGGACTCGGCCGGCAAGCTTTCGGCCCTGGCCACGCTGAAATTTACTCTGAACGTCACCTTAAGGTTGTTCGCGCCGTTCATTCCCTATTTTACCGAAGAGGCTTGGAGTTGGATGTTTGCCGCCGATTTCGGGAAAGAAAGATCGGTGCATACTTCCCGCTGGCCCGAGCAGGACGAGTTCGCCGGTATTTCCGGATCACAAACAGGCGACCCCTTCGGCGCGGCTACCGAGGTGCTATCCGCCGTCCGCAAAGTCAAAAGCGAGGCCAAGGTCAGCGTCAAGACGCCGCTGAAATCTCTGAAGATCGCGGGAAGTTCCGAAGATCTGAAGGCACTGAAGTTAGTCTGGAGCGACCTGCTGGGCACGGTGGGCGCGCAGAAGGCCGTGGTTATTGAAGGTCAAGTAGAAAACGGCAAGTTTGAAGTTAAAGCGGAAGTGTAGAATAAAAACGATAAAACATAAAACAAAAATAATATGAAGCTGTTTCCGGTGCGGATAACCAGACTTCATCTCAGAGGAAGCTCGATAGCCCGGCCAGGAGCATGGTGAGGAGAGCGTCCCATCCGGTGGCATTACTGAGCAAGTACCTTTGTGCCAGTGAACTGGCGGCATCAGCAGACGGATCGCTGGCGATCGGCGATCTGTTGCGGGCGAAAATTGAGTTTCGAAAATGCGAAGTCCTGCTTCTGGCTGGCAAGACTCAGAAGGTTGTTGTTACCGGCCAGAAGCTGATCAACGATTTTAAGGGTTTTTTCCTGCCCGAACTGCTCGGCGACCTCTACGGCCTTTTGAGCAACGCCTTTCTGATGCTGAGCGATTACCCCCGCATGGAAGAAGCCGCCCTATCTTCAATAGCCATACAGCTTCAGGCGGGTAACACTGCGGGTATTGCCTCCTGCCGCAATACGCTGGGCGTGATGTACGAGGACACCGGCAGAATGGCATTGGCCCTGGAGCAATACCAGCAAGCCCTGGGGCTTTACGAAAAGCTAAGCGATCAGGCGGGCATCGGCGGCAGCCTGGTTAACATAGGCACGGTGTTGAACGGCCTAAACCGGGCCGGGGACTCCGAGGCAGCCTTCCGCCGTTCGATAGATACCCTGGAACAAAGTATTGACAAGGTCACGCTGGGATTTGCCTACAGTAATTACAGCGTACTGTTGGCCAGGCAGGGGCGGAGGGACGAAATGATGAAATGCCTGGAACGGTCAACCGATATTCAGCGTCAGATCGGCGATAATTACGGTTTGGGGTTCAGCCTTTCCAATATCGCGGGCCAGCAGTTCCGGAGCGGCCAGTGGAGCCGGGCCATCATGACGCTCAACGAAACGATCGCGATGCGGGAGAGCATCGGCGAGCGCCTTTTCCTGGCCGGGAATTATTTTGAACTGGGCCGGCTGCTGATGGAACTGGGCCGGTACGATGAGGCCCGCCTGAAAACGGAGCGCGGGATCACCCTGGGAAACGAGGTCAGCCACCCTGACATATCCGCCGCCGGATGGCTGCAGTTGGCGGAACTGGCGCACCGGCAGGGCAATCATGAACTGATGCGGCTTCATCTGGACCAGGCGGCCGGATGTCTGCCGGCGATGGCTGAAGAGACCAGATATCAACTTATGGAGGCATATTGCCGGCTGGGTCAGGGAGATGCGGCGGGAGCCCGGCAGGTCATAAACCGGATTCAGCAAGAGAACGAAAGCTTGCCGCCGAAAATGGGCGCGGCTTTCTTCCTGCTGAAGGCCCAGTACAAATGCTATATCGACAATACGGATATCTTTAACCGGACAGATTTCGAGCAGGCGGTCATTTCGGCCCGGGAAAGCGCGGAAGAAGGCATCCATGTCCTGGCCGGCGTTTTATTTCATTACGGAGGATGGTTGATATCTACCGGCAGCGAAGCCGGACAGGTTTTATCAGAGGCCGAAGGCATATTCCATCAACTGGGAAACGACTTTTGGCTGGAGCAGGTTGCGGAAATAAGAAGGAAAAGTCTATCAGGTAATTGACAGGCTGAAGAGGGTCTGTCGAAAAGTGGTAGGTTTGAGATTAAAGCGGAACTCTAATATAGAAGGAGTCAAAATGAACAAGGCGTTTCTGACCCTGGTACTCTGTTTGCTTTTTACCGGAGGTGTTTTGGCCGCCGGGAAAAAGACCACCATCTCGGTGATGGACCTGAACACCACTTCCGGACTCTCGCCAAAAGAAGTGGCCCTGCTTACAGATAAACTGCTGAACAGTCTGGTGGAATACCGGGTCTTTGAGGTGGTGGAGCGCTCCAAGCGCGACGAGATCCTTAAAGAACAGGGCTTTCAGATGACCGGGGCCTGCGACCAGACCTCGTGCTTAGTGGAGGTCGGGCAGCTTTTAGGCGCCCAAAAGATGGTCGGCGGGACCATCGGCAAGCTGGGCAACGTCTATGCGGTGGAACTGCGGATGATAGACATCCAGACCGGGGGCATTGACCTTTCTTTCTCCCGCAACTATGGCAAGGTGGCCGATCTGCTGACAGCCATGAAGGAGGCGGCCGAGATTTTCTCCTCCTGGAAGCCGGGGGCCGCCGGCCAGAGCGCCAAACCGGGAGGGATATTTGTGATCACCGAGCCCGACGGAGCCAAAATAATAGTGGACGGAAAAGAACATACCGGCCTGACCCCGAACCTGATATACCCATTGTCCGAGGGGCTGCACCAGCTGTCGCTGGTAAAGGAGGGCTACAGCCTGTTTTCCACCAGCCGGTTAGTCAGCATCGGAAAAGTGGACACGGTAAGCGCGCCGCTGATGAGCCTGGCCGGCAAGCTGAAAATAAAAACCGATCCGGCCGGGGCCAAGGTGTTTCTTAACGATAAATACCAGGGCATTGCTTCCGAGCAGGGCCTTGTCATAGAAGACCTGACTGATTCCCTGTATAAGATAAAGGCCACCAAGTGGGGTTATAAAACATACAATGCGATATTGACCCCCACTCCCGGCCGGGAGACAAAGATAGATGCCAGAATGCCGCTCCGACGCTGGAAAGTAAACTTTTTTTCAGGCGAAATTATGAAGGTCACGTCCCCTAACAGAGTGGATGGTGTCATATATGGGGCCATGACCATCACTGATGACGATTTCAGGAAAATCGGATCCGGGATAACGGGAGGGGTGGGCTTTGCTATCAATAGGAATTTCACCGTGGGGTTGATATATCAGTTCCGGTTCTATCCACTTTATTCCATAGATAAGCACACCTCGTCCTGGGAACCGACCACGGGACGGCATGAGGCCCTGAATATGGGCTTTAGCTCCCATTCGCCGGTCGTCAATTTGACGGTTACGGTGCCCTGGGGACAGTTAGAGCCCTACGGCGAGGTCAGATACGGCGAAGGCAAAGCCAAATGCGATGGGAAATACAACTGCGAGTATCTATCGCGTCCCAACGAGTCCAGCGATTGGACCAGCGACAGCCTAATCACCAAACGAATAGGCAACCCGGATGATTACAAAACACTTCAGGCTGGCGGAGGCTTTCTATACTGGCTGCGGCCGGACCGGGAAGCACTGCGGGTTTATTGTATGTACAGCCGGGACAGCTTCAAAAATATCTCTGTTCCCTGGGGGGAGTCGGTGGATCCGACGGCCTCGGGTCTGCAGTTCGGTTGCGGGATTACGGTCAATTTTTAAGGCGATGTCGGGCTTAAGGCGCTTCAAACCTAAAGCAGAGTTGCATCCATATTTAAGGAGTGGAACATGAAACGGATCGCCATGGTCTTGGTATTTTTGCTGCTGCAAGCCGGGCTGGCTTCCGGGCAGAAAAAGACCGCTCTTTCGGTGATGGACCTGAACATCACCAGCGGCATCACCCAGCAGGAGGCGGTGATGCTGACCGACAAGCTGTTGAACGAACTGGTGCAGATGCGCCGCTTTGAGGTGGTGGAACGTTCCAGGCGCGACGAGATTCTGAAGGAGCAGGGATTTCAGATGACCGGAGCCTGCGACCAGTCCTCGTGCCTGGTGGAGGCCGGCCAGCTGCTGGGTGCCCAGAAGATGGTCGGAGGCACCATCGGCAGGTTCGGGGCGGTCTACGCGGTGGAGCTGCGGATGATAGACATCGGGTCCGGCAAAATAGACCAGGCTTTTTCCCGGAAATACGCCGGCGACGTGTCCAACCTGCTGGATGCCATGCGCGAGGCGGCCGAGATATTTTCATCCTGGAAACCCGGGGCGGCCGGCCAGAGCAGCAAGCCGGGCGGGCTTTTTGTGGTCACCGAGCCCGACGGGGCCAAGATAATAGTGGACGGAAAAGAGCATCCGGGTTTGACCCCGAATCTCGTTTACCCATTGTCCGAGGGGCTGCACCAGGTGTCGCTGGTGAAGGAGGGCTACAGCCTGTTTTCCACCAGCCGGCTGGTGAGCGTCGGAAAAGTGGACACGGTAAGCGCGCCGCTGATGAGCCTGGCCGGCAAGCTGAAAATGAAGACCAATCCGGTTGGGGCCAGGTTGTATCTGAACAACAAATACCAGGGGTTGGTCAATGAACAGGGCATAACCATTGAGGATCTGACGGACTCCCTGTATCAGATAAAGGCCGCCAAATGGGGATATCACAGCCACCGGGCGGCCTTCTCGCCAAACCCGGGCCGGGAGACCAAAATCGATGCCCGCCTGTTTCCGATGCGCTGGACCTTCACGGTATCCTCGGGCGGCGTGATAGGGACATCTCCCGGGAAAACCCCCTCCCCGGGGCAGGATATAACCGATGCTGATTTCGGATGCCTGGGACCGGCCTTTATGGCCGGGCTGGGATATAACATCAGCCGGCACCTGTCGGTCAGCCTGATGTATCAGTTCCGATTCTCTAATTATGCCGTGGATAAAGATATTAACCTGTGGCGCGATACCGCGCAAATAATTAGATCGGTGGACGCTGACATAGCGACGCATTCCGCGCTGGTCGGGGTGTCAGCCGCCGTGGCCTGGGGGCGGTTCGAGCCGTATGGCGAGGCAAGGATCGGGGTCGGCCGGGCGGCGGCCAGGCAAACCTATGCCGACGAGTATTTATCCCTGCAGGCTTCGGTCATGACCAGGGACAGCATCATCAGCAAGGCATACGACGATGCGGCGGGATACATTAATTATCAGGCCGGTGGCGGAATCAAGCTGTGGTTGTCACAGCGGTCGGCAGTGCAGGTAAATTGCCTGTACAATTCAGAGGCGCTGGGGGGATACCCCAACCATTTCTACGATCCGGCCCAAGAGGTGGATCTGAAAGCATCTGGCCTGATGGTTAGCATGGGGCACGTGCTGCATTTTTAAGTTGATAGGCAACTAAAAAGCCCCGATGAGATCCTCATCGGGGCTTGTGCTTGTTTTTGAATTGTCAATGTGGTATCTTTAAGGCATGTCTAAGAACTGCAGGAAATACACCAGCGAACAGGACTGGCTGAATGCCGTCTGGCATATCCGGATGGAAAGGCTTTCCATCGCCAATCTTTTGGGTAACCGGCCGCTGGAGCGCAGCGAACTGGAATTTTTGGAGGCTTGGTCAAAACATTCGGACATAGAGGACCGGCGTCTTCATCTGTTGGAATCCCGGCTCCGCTATTTGCTGGATACCGGAGAGATCAGCGCCGCCGAAATTGAAGCCGACCGGATGGTGGACCGGGTCAAAGACACCGATAAAAAGTCCTTCATCCGCCGGGCTCACGGGTGGAGGGCGGTGGTTTACCGGGAACAGAGCCGGTATCCGAAGGCCATCGCCGATTTTGAAATGTCCGAAGGCTGCGCCGAGAACGAACTGCAGCTGATGGAAATCTGGCTGGACAAGGGGATGACCCTGGTTTACGCCAACCGTTATCAGGAAGCCGAAAAGATGCTGCAGCGGGCCATAGCGATCGCCCAAAAATACAACGACATCAACAGCCAGGGAATAGCCTGGAACAACCTGGGAATATGCTACGGCCAGCAGTGCAAAAGCCGGCCGGCCATCGAGGCCTACGACCGGGCCATATCTTTATACCATCAGACCGGCTACAAACTGGGCAGCGCCATGGCCTGCGGCAATCTCTCTGAAATATATTTAAGCCGGGGGCAGCTGGACAAGGCCCTGGAGTTATCCCGGCAATGCCGGAAACTGGGGGCCGAGGCCGAGGATGTCATCAGCATCGGGCTGGGCCAGGACATCACCGGACGGATCATGTTCGAACTGGAGGAATATCAGGAAGCCGCCGCTTGTCTGAAAAAGAGCTTTGAGATATTCAGTGAAGTGAACGATACCGTTGCCCAGATAATGTGCGGATGTCACCTGATAAGCTGCCTTTGCTGCTCCGGCCACATCAGGGAAGCCGGGGAATATTTAAAGCAGGCGGAGGGAATATTGTCTCCCGCCGAAAAGCCCGGGAAAGACTATAATGTTGTGGTGGCCAAAGAGGCCGTTTTAAAGACCGATAAAAGATACGACCAGGCCAGGGAACTGCTGGAGCATTTTTTAAATGACACGCTGCTTCAAAACCAAAACCAGGCGGCACTGGGCCTGAAGCTGGCAGAGTTATACGTCCTGCTGGGGGATTCAGTTAAACTCAGGAATATGCTGAAACGATTGCATACCATACCGGAAGAAAAACTGACCGATCTTTTTAGGGTCAAGATGTATTCGGCCGGTTGGACGCTGTATTCCGGGATGGGTTTAATTCCGGAAGCCGGGGCGCAGAAAAGCAAAGGGCTGGCGCTGCTGAAAGAAATGTCGGGATTATACACCGACCGGGGCGTTTGGGAAAAATATTGCCGGAAAAAAGAGATCCGGGCACTTTTGGAATGAGGGGAACGAGCTTTAAACTCAATCCCAAAACAAGAAAACAAAATCAGATGCCAAAATCCACAAAAATAAACGTCAAAGACCGCCTCCGCTGGCAGCTGGGGGAACGGGTCAAGGAACTGACGGCCCTGCACCGCACCGCCCTGATATTGAACCGCCCCGGCCGTTCCATAACGCATACCATGCGATCGCTGGTTTTAACTTTGCCTAAGGCCTGGCAGTATCCGGAAATCACGGCGGTCAAAATATCCTGGGCCGGGAAAACCTATGCTTCTTCTGATTTTAAAAAGACCCGATGGAATCAAAAGGCCGATTTTAAAATTATTCCGGGCCAAACCGGGTCGATAGAAGTCTGTTATTTAAAAGCGCCGCCCCGGGCCGATCAAGGCCCTTTCGAACAGGAAGAAGAACTGCTGCTGAATTCGCTGGCGGTAATGATAAAAACCTATCTGCAAAACAGGATTTACCAAAAGCGGCAGGTCCAGGCAAAAACAATTTTGGCGCAACAGGTTAAAAAGCGAACTATAGACCTGACCTCGGCCAATGCCGATCTGCGCCGGGAGCTGGCCCGGGGCCGCCGCCGGGAGCGGTGGATTAAGGCTTACCAGGAACAGTTGAAATGGCTGGCTTCGGAGCTCTGTTTGGCCGAAGAACGGGAACGCCGCTCGATTGCCAGCGACCTGCATGACAATATCGGCCAGGCCCTGGCAATCATCAAGATGAAGTTTCTGCAGCTGCATTGCAATTCGGTGCTGTGCAAGTTCCAGGACAGTATCGAAGAACTCCGGCTGCTATTGGACGACGCCATCGGGAACGCCCGGTCCCTGACCTTCGAGATCAGCCCGCCCGTCCTCTACGAACTGGGGCTGACGCCGGCGCTGCAATGGCTGGCCGAAGAATTCCACCGGAAATACCACACCGGTATCGAGGTAACGACCGAGGGGACGCCGGAGCCCCTTTCCGACGATCTGAAAGTGACCTTCTTCCGGGCGGTCAGGGAACTGCTGTTCAACGCCGCCAAGCACGCCAAGGTCAGCCGGGCGTGGGTCCGGGTCGTCTGGGAGCGCGGCGCGCTGAAGGTGGAGGTGCGCGACGACGGCGCGGGCTTTGACGCGTCGGAAATCCTGCCGGGGAAAGGGAGCGGGTTCGGGCTGTTTAGCGTCCGGGAACGAATGTCGTTCCTGGGCGGCGGATTTGACATCGACGCCAAACCCGGCCAGGGCACCGTAGCCACGCTCACCGCGCCGCTGAACCGGGACCAAGGAGGCGGCCCGCGATGAGTCTGAAAATTCTTCTGGTCGATGACCACAAGATCGTCCGCGAGGGACTGCGCACCCTGCTGGACACGCAATCCGACTTTTCGGTGGCGGCCGAGGCGGCCGACGGAATGAGCGCGGTGAAGCTTGCCCAGCAGTTGAAGCCGGACGTAATCATCATGGACATCACCCTGCCGGACCTGAACGGCATCGAGGCCACCCGGAAGATCCTGAACAAAAACCCCCGGATCAAAGTGATCGCGCTTTCGATGCACGCCGACCGGAGGTTCGTGCTGGAGATCCTGAAAAGCGGCGCCCGGGGATATCTGCTCAAGGATTCGGCCTTTGACGAGCTGGTGCTGGCGATCCGGACGGTGGTCAAGAACCGGACCTATCTCAGCCCGCAGATCGCCGATCTGGTGGTCAGGGAATACATCCGCAGAACGGATCGGGCCGACCAGTCGGCATTTACCCTGCTTTCGGCGCGGGAGCGCGAAGTGCTGCAGATGATGGCCGAAGGGAAAGCCACCAAGCAGATCGCCGCCAAGATGGACATCAGCGTCAAAACCGTGGAAACGTTCCGGCAGCAGATCATGAATAAAACCGGCATTGACAATGTGGCCGGACTCACTAAATACGCGATCAAAGAAGGACTGACAAATCTATAAATAATTTTCCGGGACGGTGGTTTGGAACTGCGGCCGTTATTTGACTCGGCCGCAGTTTTGTTAATCGAAAGAATTCCTCGAAGCTCGCTGCGGGGTTACCCCAAAGGGAAAGTATGAAAACCGCAGGTTTTCATACAGATGGTATCTACACGATAGATACCTCGCAGCTTGCTGCGGGGTAGTTCATTTTGTTCCAGGCATTATTTTGGGCTAAGGTATTTGGAAGTAAAATATCAGGGTTTTCCTTATTGCTTGGAATTAACCGGTGGTATAGGCTATACCTTGGGGGCCGCCGGGGTCAAGGAAAGAAATCGTGTTCAGCCACGAAGGCACTAAGAAAAAATATTTCTTTTGCTCAATCCTGAAAATAACCCGAACTACTACCTCTGCCATCGCCGTTGGCCGCCAAATCGTGAATTGTGAATTGTGAATCGTTATTGGCCGCCGATTTCACCGGAATAAACAGATCAAAATCGAAACTGGACACAGAAGCTGATAGAATAAATGACTAAATCCCCTTTGAGCCCCTGGACGCCGAAGCTTAAGCGTAGGTGGCTTGGTGTCCCTTCGGTTTAACACTTCGGCTGGCTCAGTGCATCGCTCAGGGCATGCTTGGTGGCTGAATAGTTACAAGAAATCATGGGTATCCGGAGCACCTCCGCTGTAGCTGCAAACAGACAAAGCATTTATCCGACGAAGCCAAAACATAGTCGGAAGCTACGGCGCTTGAAGAAGCCCGGTATAAAAGCGTAAGCGGAATGGCCGATGGCGGCCGGCGCCAGGGATTAGTTTCCCCGGTCGGGCTGTGTTGGCCAGGGCGACGCCGTCGAATACAAACGGGAACAGGACACCATTAGTTAAGGAGACCTACCATGACTTCACAATTGGCTCTAAAAATAAAATGCCCGGTATGCCGTAAAAGCCTGATGGACCGGCAAAATATGCTGGATGGATATCCCAGCATAGCCTTGGAAGCGGAAGGCAACGGCCACCGGGGCTGGCTCCGGTTGTCGCCGGTCTACGGCAGTTATGATATCGAAAGCGAGTTTGAAATCCCGCCCGACTGCGTGGCCAGGATATTCTGTCCCCAATGCCGTTCCGAGCTTAAGAGCCTCGCCGCTTGCGATCTCTGCCAGGCGCCAATGGTCCCGTTGATGTTGGAAGAGGGCGGAAAAATCTTTACTTGTTCCCGGCGGGGATGCAAAAAACATTTTCTGGAATTTGAAGACATCGACAAGGCATTGGCTACCTTCTACGAGGCCTATGCCCTGGGAGGAGCAGGACAAAAGGCCCAACCAGCGGTCAAGAAAGCCATCGTCGAAGCGTCCGACCTCAAGGAAATAATAAACAACGGCAGCTTTCTCCAATCCTACTGTCCCCATTGCCGCCACACCTTCGCCTGCTGCAGTTTGCTGGCTTTCACGGTGATCGGCGGGGACGGCCGGGAAGGCATATTGCAGCTGTCCCCGTACTTCAACGTCTTTACCAACAAGTCCACCATCGAGATCCCCCGCGGCGAGGAGGTCAAGGATTTGCAATGCCCCCACTGCGGCCAAAGCCTGATCGAAAAAGACAGGAAATGCGGCGAGTGCGGGTCCCGCACCGCTAAAATTACGGTGGGAGCCATGCACAAACTGATCTCGTTCTTCATCTGCCTGCGCAAGGGCTGCACCTGGCACGGGCTCTCGGATGAGGATACCAGGTTGATCATGTTGGAAGACAGTCGGGAGTGGTGAGCGGGTCAAATTCGAAATACGAAATCCGAAACAATATCAAAACCGGAAATCCGAATCCCAATGTTGTCGATTTTACGATTGGTTAGTCTGCATTTATTTCGAGATTAGATATTCGTAATTGTCAAGTGTAATATTACAAGGGCAGGTTCGCTATGTACCCCATCATTGACCGCCAGGAATTAGCCAAAGGCAACATGGTGCTGATCACCGTGGAGGCCCCCCAGATCGCCCGCAAGATCAAACCCGGCCAATTTGTCGTATTGCGGATCAACGAAACCGGCGAGCGCGTTCCATTGACTGTGGCTTACAAGGACCTGTCGCATGGCACCATCACCATCATTTTCATGGTAATAGGAAAATCCACGGCGCTGCTGGGATCGCTCAAGGTGGGCGACGCCATTAAGGACTTGGTGGGGCCGCTGGGCGTCACCGAGGAGTTTGCCAAGCTGGGCACCATCGTCGGCATCGGCGGCGGTTCGGGCATTGCGGTATTGCACCACCTGTTGCAGGGGTATGAGGCTGCAGGCAACAAACTGATCGGCATCATCGGGGCCCGGGAGCGGGACCTGCTGATCCTAGAAGACGAAATGAAGACCCTCTGCCGGCAGCTGATAGTCACCACCGACGACGGCAGCTACGGCATGCACGGCTTGGTAACCGACGCTCTGAAGACCCTGGTGGAGCGGGACAACCCCGAGCCGATCGATCTGGTGATCGCAGTGGGGCCGTTGGTGATGATGCGTTCGGTATGCCAGATGACCAAACTTTATAACCTGAAGACCCTGGTCAGCCTGAACCCGGTGATGGTGGACGCCACCGGTATGTGCGGGTCCTGCCGGGTGACGATCGGGGGCCAGACCAAATTCGCCTGCGTTGACGGGCCGCATTTCGACGGGCATTTGGTGGATTTTGACGAACTGATCCAGCGCAACAACAGCTACACCCGGGACGAGAAAACCTCGCTGCTCTTTTCCATCCGAGCCAAATGATGAGTAACCATTCAGCCACCCTTCTATACATCAGGGTAAACTCCGCCACTAAGACACTAAGACTTCGGCGGGCCTACGCGCTGTAGCCCCGCCAACGGCGGGGCGCAAGCGTGAGGCTTCGGCAAGTTCAGCCCAACGGCTCAGTCGAACGCTCATAAAATAATTCGGAAGCTACCATAAAAATGTCATCCTTCGGTCAACTCAGGACAAGTTTTAGAAAAAAACTGCTTTGGGAAAAAGATTTACGAAAGCGAAAATTGCAAAACAGCCTATTTTAAATGGACCCAGGTTTAAATCCTCCTTTTGCCGTGGTGTCTTAGTGGCCCTGAATAGTTACCATGATGAGGTGAAGTGTGTCCGAATTGAAAAAAGACGAAATAGATAAGATCGCTCCCGGCACCGAGCTTACCATTTACTGCCCCCACTGCCATCAGGGGCTGAACCTTTATGAGCCGAAGTCCAATAAAACCTGGTTCCGCTTGAATATCAAGGCCGGGGGCCAAAAAGGAGAGTTGTTTTTAAGCCCCAAATTGGACGAATTTGAGAGACGGTCCGGCCTGGAACTGAAAGAGGGACAGGCCGTCGCAGAGATGTCCTGTCCCCTATGCCGGGCTTCGCTGATCGAGCCCGAGGCTCATTGCGGGGAATGCAATTCGCCGGCCGCCAGGATCATGATCTCGGTCCGGTCCAAGTTGATACCGTTTTATATTTGCACCAAGAGCGGCTGCCGCTGGCATGGGATATCCCAGGCCGACGAATTGAAGATCAAACCCAAGGCGGCCCGGCAGAAGGTGCCGGAGCAAGATGCGGTTTTAAGGATCCGCAATTTCCAAGAGGTGCCCTACGGTTTCACCCGGGAGACGGCTTTGATCGAGGCCAACCGTTGTTTGAACTGCAAAGACCCCAAATGCCAAAAGGGGTGTCCGGTGGACATCGACATTCCCCAGTTCATCGGGCTGATCAAGGAGGAGAAATTCGCCGAAGCCGCTCAGAAGATCAAGGAAAAAAACGCCCTGCCGGCCATCTGCGGCCGGGTTTGTCCCCAGGAGGATCAGTGCGAAAAGGATTGCATCCTGGCTTTGAAGGAGCCGCCGGTGGCCATAGGCAGTTTGGAGCGTTTTGCGGCGGACATGGAAAGGGAAACCAAATCGGTGGTGATTCCCAAAAAAGCCCCGGCCAACGGGAGCAAGATTGCAGTAGTGGGAAGCGGGCCGGCCGGCCTGACTCTGGCCGCGGATATGGCGCTCAAGGGTTACAGCGTCACTCTTTACGAAGCGCTGCATAAACCGGGCGGGGTGCTGGTTTATGGCATTCCCGAGTTCCGGCTGCCCAAAGCCATCGTTGAGGCCGAGATCAATTACCTGCGCCGGATGGGGGTCAAGATCGAGGTCAATTCTTTGATCGGCCGTCTTTACGACTTGAACGATCTTTGGACTATGGGATACAATGCGGTCTATTTGGCGGTAGGCGCGGGGCTGCCGGTGTTCCTGAACATTCCCGGCGAGAATCTGTGCAATATCTATTCGGCCAACGAGTACCTTACCCGGCTTAATCTGATGAAAGCCTATTCTTTTCCGGACTACGACACTCCGGCCCCCAAGGGCCGGCAGGTGGTGGTGGTGGGCGCCGGCAACGTGGCCATGGACTGCGCCCGCACCGCCTTAAGGATGGGCAGCCGCGAGGCGACTATCGTTTATCGCCGCTCGCGCAATGAGATGCCGGCCAGGAAGGAAGAAATACATCACGCCGAAGAAGAAGACATTAAATTCAGGCTGATGACCAACCCGGTGCGGTACATCGGCGACGACCAGCGCTGGGTGCGCCAGATAGAATGCGTCCAGATGAAATTGGGCGAGCCGGACGCCTCGGGCCGGCCCAGGCCAATACCCATCGCCGGTTCCAATTTTTTGATCGATACCGACCTGGTGATCGTGGCGGTGGGCGCCGGGCCGAACCCGGTGGTTTTCTCCGGGTTCCTGGGCATAGAAAGGAGAGATAAAGGATACGTCGTCTCCAAGACCCCATCGGGACGCACCAATCTGCCCGGGGTCTGGGCCGGCGGAGATATCGTAACCGGGTCGGCCACCGTGATCTCGGCCATGGGCATGGCCCGGCTGGCGGCCGATGACATGCACAAATACCTGACGGAAAAACCGGGCCAATGGCTGTAAAAGAAAAGGCCATGAATGGCCTTGATTGGCATTGATGCGCGTCTTTAACCCAGCCCTTCCTCCTACGCTAAAGCTTCCGCGGGCGCTATCATGCCAGCTTCTTTAAGTGCAGTAGCTTTAGCGGAGGCACTCGGCTGATGAATAAGGACTGGGTTAAGAGCACATACTCTGTACCCCAGTCTTAGGCCGTTCACGCCTGCCCACGGCCCCGCTTGCCCCGCAAAGCGGTGGCAAAGCGGAGCCTCGCCTTCGGCGTGGCGTGGCGTGCCGAAACAACTACGGCCTGCAGGCACGGCCTTTGCCCCAGCAGGCTATGCCCGGCCTTCGCAGCCTCAGCTGCTACGGCTAAAGTAGGCTGCGGCGGACAGGCCCCTTCAGGCTCCATAATTTTTATCCGCCTTCGCAGAAGACCACGGGCTATGCCCGTGGATGAATGCGCATCAGGTAGATGCTACGGCGGACGCCGTCGGCCATAGCCTTTGGCGCCGGACGATGTCGCTGATTACTCAAGGCGGATAACCCCGCCACTGGCGGGGTAACCTAGGGAAAGGAACCACGGGCTTTGCCCGTGGGGCTCCATTGCCCCTTGACAAGTTTTCAAAAAATGTTATAATCCTAAAGGTACAGGTCTACAATATATTTAACCAAAAGGAGGAAAGGATATGCCGTTGCCCAAGGATTTCAGCCAGGCCGTTAATGCGTTGACGGCGCGAGCTCAAGGGTTGGACAAGAACAAGGCGGACTTTGCCTCGGCCGCAGACCAGGGGATCGTCAAGCCGTTCTTAAGCGGCGCAGCCAAGATCAAAGACATAGACGCCCGGCAGGAGCAAGCCAAGGCGGCCCTGCACCAGATCACCGAGGAACTGAATTCGGCCATGAAGGACGTGGCCGGCCTGGAGTCGCAGTTGACCTCGCTGATCTACGCCAAGTACACCAAGAAGAACGATAAGTTGGAGGAGTTCGGCCTGAAGTCCTGGAAGCCCAGCGGGAGAAAAGGGCCCAGGGCCAAGAAGTGCTGACCGACCCCTCCCTTGATCCCTCCCACGATTACGTTAATTTATCCGACAAAGCTTTAGCGCAGTTGAATGCTTCGTCGCACAGGCCCGGCAGGAGAGGAAAACTATGTCCCCTCTGGTAGAGGGGAACGAGGGGTGTGTCCAAGCCTGCGGGAAACGAGTTCCAGGTTGTGGAACGAGCGTTCCAAAGCGCGGAGTTAGAATGCCAGGCCGCGGAATGGGCATTCCGTGAGGCGGAATAAGAATATTAGCCTTGGGAATTAGAGTTCCACAACGTAATATTAATATTCCGGGCCAGGGAATTAGTATTCCAACCGTTGGAATTAGTATTCTAATCTGTGGAATTAATATTCCAAGGCGCGGTAATAGAATTCCCAATCGTGGAATTAGAATTCCAACCGCTGAGAAAAGAGTTCCTGAGGTTGGAAATAGTGTTCCAAACCGAAAGGAAAGAGTTCCAAGACGTGGCAGGAGTTGTTTTTGACCGGGAAGGCTTTCGTTTAAGCAAGTCAAACTGATGTTTTGCAATAGGTTGGGTGGTTGGGGACGAAAATAGGGGGGTAGGCGGTTAAAGGAATCTGGCGCGTTGAAAGGCGGACAGACTTGAAGGCGATAGAGTGTGAAACGATAACCCACAATGCCCAAAAACGAGTTAAGTTAATGTTTGGGTACGACCCGGCGCTGATCGCCTCCGTGCGGACGATTATCGGCTGCCGATGGAGCGCCTCTCTGAAAGCGTGGCATATTCCCTGGCGGGAGGATTTTCTTGAATACTTGCGGTCGCACTTCGACGGCATGGCGGAGGTAAAGGCGACGGGCAAAGCCAGTTTTGGACCTAACCCCACATCCCACTTCGGCAGCAACAAATCGGATCTTCTCAGTGCGGGCTTTTCCCCGCCAGGGAAGGGGAACAACGGCGCCTGGTACAACTCGCGTCATGCGGACAAGAAGATCCCTGCGCTGCCGCCGGAATATCTGGAACAACTGAGGCTACGGCGGTACAGCCGCAACACCATTAAGGCCTACCTGACTCACTTCAATCTGTTCCTGACCTTCTTTGGCCACCGCCCGCCGCAGGGCATCACTCATGAAGAAATCAGACGCTACCTGCTGTATTTGGTGAATGAAAAGGACGTTTCCGGGACTTATCAAAACCAAGCAGTTAACTCGATCAAGTTCTATTACGAGCAGGTGCTGAAGCAGCCGCGAAAGGTGTACGAACTGCCGCGGGCAATGAAGGGCCGCAAGCTGCCCACGGTTTTAAGTCCGGACGAAGTTGTCAGGATTATCTCGTCCATAGACAACCGTAAACACAAGACCATGATCGCCCTGATTTACTCCGCCGGATTGAGGCTGTCCGAACTGCTTAACCTGACACCGGCCGATATAGACTCCAAAAGAAACAGGGTCTTCTCCAATGAGTGTGGGTGATTTTAGGTGATTTTGGGCTACTTACAGGGGAGGAAGCGTGCAGGTCAGTACCTTCAACCGTAAGTATTCCTCGTCTCTCAAACCATACGCCCTGCGCTGAATAACCCTGATCTTCACGGCAAAAAGCTATAAACTAAATACACGCCATTAGTGGCGGGTTATCGCCTATTTTGGCATATATTGCGCCATAATGGCGCTAACCCACTAGTTGTCGGGCATGGCGGCGCTCATATTACTCCGGGTTTAACCAGGGTCGGCGCTGCACCGGCACACTCGGAGCGTTTCACTTGACAGCGGAAGCTTACACGCCGGGATTGTGAAACAAAGCGCATCGGGAATGTGAACGGC